>JAUUYO010000106.1 GCA_030590405.1 Kangiellaceae bacterium | reverse complement strand
GGCCAGTTGATTCATTCGTTTAACCAAATGTCCGCCCGCTCAAATTCCGTTTTGTCCATTCTGTCGAACCTCCAAAGTATCGAAACCCTTGACCAAATCGTCGAAACATTGTTTTCTCATTCAAAAGATTATATTGGTTGCGATGTCGTCATTCTGGTTAAACCTAATTTAAATCACAACGGTTACATTTTAAATAATATTGCGCCACAAAGAAGCTTTAGAAATTTGTCTAAGATTAATATTGCGGTCAATACTGAGAAACAAATAGCTTATATGCAAAGTATTTTTAATAATGATGCTGCTTTAAAGGTCAACAGTATTAGTCAACATATTAAAAAGAACGCCGATGCTGAGTTGTTAAAAGATTTGATCCGCCGCTACCCAATCAAGTCTGCACTGATACAACCGCTTGATAATAGTGAAGATGAAGATACTCTTTTAGTATTAGCGAGTTATAATGAAGGTAAATTTACGCCACAACACGTAGAGCTACTAAACCACTTGATCCCTTTTATTAATCACAAATTGAAGTCTATTGAAAACAAAAAGAATCTGGACAAAGACATAAAAAAAGAAGCTGCGCACAACGCCTAAGCTTTAGATCATGTAACCTCTATCGGTTGTCCTTTCAATTCATTCGATTTGCAAAGGACTGCCAAGGACAAATTCGACTAGTTTTCCAACGCAATACCACTCCTCCATCTGTAATAGTCAGATTTCCATTAATGCTGACAGCTCTCATATCTGTTGAATAAACATCAATATTCTCGACTGATAGCAGTGTAAACTCCTGATCCAGGTCAGTTATTTTCTGCCATGCTTACGGCATAATCACTCGATTAGTAAAAAGATAAGACAAAACTGAAACTCCGGTAAATTTATATTCAGCTCTAACTGGTAATCAAATGAACTTCTTAGCATTAAAACCGACTCTCGAAAATAACATCACCCCACTGCTATCGAAACTATTATCACCGACAGCTATCACCAATATGGCGACAAAAATGCCGCGAGTCCTAAATCAAAAAATAACCGAAAAATTACTCAACACGGCTTTTGCTGAGCAGATACAAGATGGAGACTTTGATTTTTTAATTGAACGCCAATTACAAATTGAATTGATCGATGCCAAACTATTTATTGGCGTTAGTTTTAATCAAGGGCAAATTACTTGTAATCATTTTAGTGCAGAAAATTTAAGCGCCGATGCCACACTTTCCATCAAGATTTTTGATGCGATTGGGTTGGTTCAGCAACAGGTTGACCCCGACACTTTGTTTTTTCAGCGTAGGTTAAAAATAAGAGGCGATACCGAATTGGCTCATCATGTGAAAAATACTATCGATACCCTTGATCCAACAGTGATACCAAACTTTTTAGTTAAGTTAATCGGTTTGTATAAGCAACGAATTCTTCAAGCGACTTAAGCTGATTAACTAACAAACTGCATTCCTTCAATCTGCAACCAATAACCATTACAAAATTCATATTGATTTTCTAACCGTTCAGGCTCAAAGCATGGGTCATCGGGCGCTTGCAAAATCGCACCAAGTTGCTGGATGACTTCAAGCGTATCAGCCGCTGATACTGGCACCACTCTAACGATATCCACTCCGCTATCGGCCAACGATTGGCAACGATCAATCAAATTACTCACTTTTGCTGACTGAGTCTGGATGCCGTTAATTTGCGCAAAGCTCTGTCCTTCTTGTGTTTTGATCAGGATCCCTTGCTCATCTTGCAAGCATTTAAATTGGCAATTATCTTTCGCTAGCCGGTGATGCCGCGCAGTAAAACAGCGAGCTGAATAGGCCAACGGCATTCTGCCAAATACTTGATACTCCACTTCAACCTGATGTTTTTTTGCATAATCCACCATCGGCACTAAATCATCCCGACCTAATTCGACTGGCACCTGCCAACGAGTCAGCCCCAATGTGATTAGTCGCTGAAGACTTTGATTGTTATAAATGTTGATCGCGCATCCGGCGACAAACGGATTATTATTTTGATTGGCGACTTCAACCGCTGCCATATCATTGGCTTCTACCAGATAATCTTTCTGACAGGCAATTTTGCTTAAATAACCCAGCTCGGACTCTGCCTCTAGCAGTGTCAGGGTAGATAAAACGACCTGTTTTCCCGCGCCGGTCAATTGCCTGGCAATCTCTAGCCAGTCTCGAAAACTCATGCTACGGCGTTTTGAACAAACCGTTTCGCCTAGATAAACAATATCCGCTGGCGATTGTGCGATCTTTTTATAAAATTCAAAATAGCTTTCTTTACCCCAAAAATAAGGCACTGAGGCAACAGAGATTTTCATATTTAATTTATCAGTCATCATGGTTTTTCTTTTCGATTGGCAACCTACTGCCAGCTTCGCTCATAAGCGCCAATCGTCGTTTGCTTGCCTTCAGCTAAATTGGCAAGCTCTGCAATCGCCTGCGGCGCTGCCGGGGTGCCGGTTTTAATCGCTTGATCAATCGCGCTTCGCCATGCTTTAGTGACCTTTGCTACATAAGCAGGGCTGCGCTGACGGCCTTCAATTTTAATCGCCGCCACACCAGCTTGATGTAAATCAGGCAGAATATCCATGGTATTTAAGCTGGTGGGTTCTTCCAGCGCATGCTCAATTTTTCCATTTACCTCAAAACGACCTTTGCACAAAGTGGGATAACCAGCGTGTTCGCCTTCAGCAAAACGATCGATCAGCAATCCATTTAATCGGGATTCAAGGATCTCACTTTTATCCTGCCAGTCGACAAATGCCGCTGGGGAGCAAACACCTTTAGTATTAGGCGACTCGCCAGTCATATAAGAAGAAAGATAACAACGGCCCTCGGCCATAATACACAAACTGCCAAAACCAAACACTTCGATCTCAACCGGCGCAGTCTTGGCTAACTTAGCCACTTGTTTTAGCGAAAGAACTCTGGGTAAAACGGCTCGTTTGATACCAAAATTTCGGTGGTAAAAATTCAACGATTGTAAGTTGGTGGCTGATGCTTGCACCGATAAATGGATGGAAAATTCACTGGAGCGGCTACGAATGTAGTCCATTACGCCGATATCAGCGACGATCAGAGTATCAATGCCCAACGCCATCGCCTGGTCAACCGAGTCAGTCCATCGTGACCAGTAGCTTTCTCTGGGATAGGTATTGATCGCACAATAAACCTTACAATTTTGCTGGTGGGCGTAGTCGATGGCTTTGCTAATTTGTTTTTCTGAAAAATTTAATCCGGCAAAATGACGGGCATTGGTTTCATTTTTAAGTCCAATATAAACAGCGTCCGCACCGTTGTCGACGGCCTTCACCAACGATTGATAATTTCCCGCAGGACAAATAAGCTCCATGACTAATCCTTGAACTTAGAAGCAGGTATAAGTTGCTGATTTAACCCAGCCCGCAAAATACTACGAAATATTTTCTCCAGATCAGAGCCTTGATAGTACGTTGGATTCACTTTGCTAATCCTTTCAATAATTCGATTTTCTCGATTGGCGTCATAGGCGGCCAGATGATTCTGGCGTTTTATTGCTGCAATGCTAGCAACGCAAGCAGATCGCTCGGTTAAAAGTGCAATTATTTTGTCATCAATCAGATCAATCGATTGTCTTGCCTGTTGCAGAGCGGATTCAAAACGTGGATTAGAATTTGGCATATTTAGTGTTGGACATAATTAGTATTGGACATAATTTATAAGGATCTTACCAAGGTAAACCATTTTAGATCGCCATAAATATGGGCTGTTGACTTAGGTCAAGTATTCTTGCATCGACCCATCTGTGTAATTTTGCTGAGTCGCAGTGAGAAAAAAAGTGTTAAATACTGTATTATCCAGTCAATTTATTTGATTCTCATTTAGCCACAAGGATTACCTTGCACATGCCAAAGCTCTCTGTTTGCATTATTTGCAAGAACGAACAAAGTCGAATTGAAGCTTGCCTGTCTTCCGTTATTTGGGCAGATGAAATTGTATTGCTCGACTCCGGTAGCACCGACAAAACCCTTGAAATAGCTGAAAAATATACCGACAAGATTTTTAGCAATCCAGATTGGCCAGGATTTGGCATTCAAAAAAGCCGGGCTGTCGATTTAGCCAGTCACGACTGGGTTCTCTCGATCGATTGTGATGAAATCGTGACAGAAGCCCTTAGAGATGAAATTTTGTACCAACTCGAACGGATCACCAGCGACCAGGTCATAGTGCTAAACCGCCTGACCCATTTTTGCGGCCAGTTTGTTTATCACAGCGGCTGGCACCCCGACCCCATTGTACGCCTCTTCAACAAACAAAATTATAACTTTAATCAAAACCTGGTCCATGAGTCAGTGGACTGTGGTAACGCCCCACGTATTCAGCTAAAAAATAAATTAGAGCATTATACTTTTGAAGGATTAGATAAATATTTAGCCAAACGAAATGGCTATGCAAAAATCTGGGCCGATGAAAGATTTAAAAAAGGCAAAACCGCTTCCTCATTAAAGGCGCTTAGCTCAGCAGCTTTTGCTTTTATTCGCCACTATATTTTACGCTTAGGATTTTTGGATGGCAGGGTAGGTTTGTTGATTTCGGTGATTCAAATGCAGTATTCATTTAATAAATATATGATGTTAGCAATTCTTTCAGATAACAAAGATTAACGGGCTGTTTTGATTGACAGACTGTTAATCCGTAGCTGATAATTCTTTTTTATGGTCAAAGGCGGTTTCGCAGCGCTGCCAAACCGCCTTTGAATACATTAATCGTTATTAATCGACAACCCCGACACTCTAAACCCATGATCAGAATTTTCTTGAATAATCCCCTCTTTTGGGTAGCCATCCACATCTTCTAACTGCTTATCGAGTTCAGCGATAGATTTAAGATCAACACAGAGTTCATCTGCTTTTTCTTCCAGTACTTCTGCATGTGTTTCAACATAGCGTTCAATGTCATGCTCCATATTTTCCATTCTGAATTCTAAATCTTTCACATCTTCTTCGTCACCAGAAAAAATAGAACCAATGACTTGACTGATCATTTTTCCAGAATATTTGCTGAGTGCAGTCTCGACTAAATCTTCAATTTCATTCTCAAAGTCTTCATCAAAAGACTCTTCCAGTACTTCAGTATTTAATGAGGTTTCACTGATATTGTCCTTTATTTTGGCACTAATGGCTTCTAAAGGCTCAATCAAATCTTTATGAACATCTTCCCCATCACCAAAAAGGCCTGTCAGCGCGATGGTAGCTGCTTTAACTCCCAGTTCAGCACCTTCTACAGCAATATACGCAATTTTGGGTACTACCGCTCTGCTTTGTTCTTGAAGTTCTCTGCTCGCTTGCAACTGCTTATCGTTAAGCGCTACTGATTGACCATTAATCATTAATTTATCGCCCTGAAACACAATGCTATCGCCACTTTTCTTATCAAATCTGAGTTGCTGATCGTTGATATTAATATTATAATCAACGGAATAATCACAACCGTTTGAGTGGGCGTTTACCGCAGAAACAGTCCCGGCTAACATCAGTGCTATCATTGTTTTTTTCATAAATTTCTCCTAATTATAGTACGCTGTCAGACCGTAATCAGCCCGTCTACAACCTTAGTCGAACCAGACTAACAAAAAGTTTGTTATTTTAGTTGCGATGAATGTAAGCGAATATGTGCGGGAATGAAATAATTCACATATTGATCGAAAAACCCCCTTCAGTCTCTCACCAGATAGCTGGATTAACCTGATAAAACCCCTGTAATTGAGAATATAACCTGGAATGTTGGTGTTTCATTTCTCTGGGCCTTTCAAAAAACACTTCACTGGCGACTGCAAAAAATTCTGCTGGATTAGTCGCCCCGTAATGATCCAGCAAGGTTGATTCACCCTTATGAGCCTTACGTTGAAGTTTTTCAAATTCATTGGATAAAACCTGAGACCAACATTTTTTATTTTTATGTCTTAAAAAAGGCGCACCATTGGCAGCGCCCGTTTCCTGATCTAACTGATGAGCAAATTCATGAATAACCACGTTATGCCCGTCATGAAAAACCAATGCTCCCTGCTTGCTATCTTTCCAGGATAAAATCACTTTACCTAGTTCCCAGGATTCACCGCTTAACACTCTTGGTTTATTTTGCAGTACACCAGCGGCATCTTTTGATTTGTGCCTGGTTACAAAAGCTGCCGGATAAACATAAATCGATTTGAGTTTGGGGTAATAGTTTGTCGACCGATTTAACAATAACAGACAAGCTTGCGCCGCGATGGTGACTTTTATTTCATCGTCAACCACCACGCCTTCAAAACCAAAAAACTCTTTCTCACTAAGGAAAACCATGACATGCTGCTTTAACTGCAATTGCACATCAGCTGGCATCGAATAAAAATAAGGCACGTTTCTTTTTAGAATCATGCGCCATTGTTTAGGGAAAGGTTGAGCTTTTATTTTATTTCTTTTGCTTTCAATCCATTTAGGTTTAAGGACGATAAAACTAATCAGGCTGATAACAACAAAACTGATGATTATAATAGGGGACATAAACGATCTCAGAGTCCTGGAAAAAATTGTCTAGAGATCTTTAATTGTGACAAACTACCTTCATTTCAAGTTATTCGAGAATAACGACATTTTATAAGATCAAGCTAACTGGAATCTAATGAGTTAATAGCTTTGCTAAACGCCCATTGGCACAGGTTGTAAAACAGCCTGTTGATACAGCGGATGGGTAAATATAAAAGCAATTCATTTACAGGCTTAACCTATCAATATTCGAGGTTATTTTAGACGCCATAATTATAGAATTATCTTCTCAAAAACGCGGAGACTCTGTAGGTGACGTATTATAGGACTTGTAGCGTGTTAAGCGAATAATATGCTGTTTATGCACAACACCCCAATATGGCAATACCTCTGCTGGAACAATTCCACTCGCGCTTTGTGATTCATTAGGGGCTGATCGAATTAAATCGGGAATGATTATGTTAACCGCAACGTTTGGCTCGGGACTAACTTGCGGGGCGGGTTTGATCAGGTGGGGAAGTCGAATAACGCCTATAGCGCAGTCTGATGCTAAACTACCCCCATGTAATCAAACGGCATTGGAAATTATTCAACCAGCTATTATAGACACGAAAGAAGATTATAAGGAATCTTAAATCTTAAAATCTGAAGTAAGGCGATCTTTTTCATAGCCAGGTCATTTCATATAAACCTTTCCACCGATCATCTTATACGCTGGTGTACCTCTGATTAAAGTATCCCTGGCGAATGTTTGTTGGCATTGAGGACAGACACAAGCAATGTTAGTGAAATCGCTAACGATCCTTTCTTTAAAGCATTTCACTAGTGCTCCTTTACCGCCTTTTCGATACTTAAAAAGCAACCTTTTACATTGAGCACAAAATATTTCAACAGTTCTGATAGGACCTTTTTTATTGGGCTTTGCCATTTTTGTTATTACCAGACTTAGATTAGTTTAATTTGTTTTTCTTTATCTTTTATTTATATTATTAAGTTTGATTTGCAAAATCAGGTAAATCGAATCTTTTGTGAGATACCAGCATCGGATCGTCGCTAAAACACTGTGCTCAACTTCATAACCGGCTTGAGTTGATAATATTGAAATTTCTCAATAGTTGGATAGTTTTAGCTGGGCCGAGTCCAGCCACACTAAAATATTAATGACATATATGGACACCACGAACCATTAAAACAAACGGTAAAATTGATTCAAGACTAATTTCTTTAGTCATTTATAACCCCCCCTTCGTTATTTTAGTTCTATTTGCTTTTGTGAAATTTGTACCTGAGCAATTTCAACCATCGTTTCAAGCCTAATCAGCCGACGGTCATGCTCTCTTAACTCTTTAGAAACTTCGCTTAACACAGCACCCGTTTTCTCAACTTTGTCAGTTAGAAGAATCACTTCTTTCATGGCATTAACGGCATCTTTAATTACGCTCACGATTTACTCCTGTTTGCCTTTAGCTCTTTTAAAACCTTATTGGCATCACGTAGGCCCTTATTGAGCGCGCTCCTTGCTTTAGAGGTTGATATGTTCACTTGCTCAACCAAAGCCTTTAAAAGTTCCTCATCATTACTTGTTGTAGCTGGTTTCATACAGCGTACGCGTATCAGCTCTGACACGCTAATACCTTCATCCGAAGCTTGACCATGCAGAAAAGCTTTAAATTCCGAAGTCGCCAATATTGTAATTCTTTCATTTTTAACAGCCATAAACCACCTCTTTTATTGAGTTATCATTATAATGCACATTGTAATGTTTTGTCAAACGGAAGTCATTGCTGTTCGGTCAACTTTCCCATGCTTGTATCACTAGTCTTCGCTTTTCATTTTTGGTTATTCTGAACATAATTTCTTCTTTAGCAGTTTCCAAAAAAGCCTTCTTTCAGTGACAGTTAAATACAGTACCCTCTTGGTCTTAGTTATCGGACGGTTAGATTGTCCTTTAGAACCTCTTTTTTAGATAACCTACAATCATCTATCACGGTAAATCCAGTAACCATTTTATGATATTTTTGAGCTATTCAGCAAACTCAACAAGCCCTAAAAAGAATCCCTTAATTCGTTTTTTAATAATTGTTCTTTACGTTCAACACCCCATCGATATCCCCCTAATTGTCCATCCCCTCTCAATACTCGATGGCATGGAATGAGTATGGCGATTTTATTGGCCCCGCAAGCATTCGCCATGGCGCGAAAGGCTTTGGGTGATTTGATGCCTTTTGCGGCGTCTAAATAGCTGATGCTTTCACCTTCTTTTAATGCTCATTAAAAACTTCCAGACACTAAGCTGAAAAGCCGTGCCGTATAAATGCAACGGTACTTTGGGGCTTGGGCCTGAGTGGCATAAATGATTTTCCAATTCTATTGTCAATAAAATAGACGGTGCAAATTGGCAAGAAATAGCAAAAAAAACATGCCAAAAAATTTGCCATTATGCCAAGTTTTTTAGCAGAAGATCAATGTCAGAAATTAATTGAACTCTATCAGCAATCTACTGAATATCGTAAAATCGAGGCCATTTAACTTGCCGATAAAACTCGACTAATAAAACCTTTGATATAACGAGTCTCTGGGATCGCCGGATGAACAGGGTGATCCTGCCCTTGGTGACACTGTTCAATAATTTGCAAAGTTTTATCCAGGTGTCGACTTCCCGCCAAAAGGCTATTTTGTAATTCATCAACCTTAAGATGCATGGAGCAAGAAGCTGATAATAAAATGCCATCTTTGTTTAATAACCGCATCGCCGCTTCATTGACTTTTCGGTAAGCTTTTAGTCCGGGTTTTTGATCTTTTTTCTTTTTGATAAATGCTGGTGGATCGACAATCACCACATCAAATTTTTCGCCTTGTTGTTTTAACTCGCTCATCGCAGAAAACGCATCACCTTCCACGCAAGTGACTTTATCGGCGACCTTGTTTAACTCTGCATTTTGATTTAGCTCATCCAAGGCTTTGCCAGAAATATCGATACACCAGCTTTCACTCGCGCCAGCATTGGCCATTTGAAGGCCAAACGCACCGATATAACTGAATACATCCAGCACTCTTTTACCATCCACATATTTTGCGATTTGTTGACGACTCACTCGGTGATCATAAAACCAACCGGTCTTTTGGCCGGTATGTGGATAGATTAAAAACTGGGTATTGTTTTCTTCAATCTGGATCGTTTCAGGCGTGACTCCCAATGCTTGCTCAATATCGCTAGATAGTGCTTCGGCTTTGCGAGAATTAGAGTCGTTTCTTAGCAAGATTGATTGAGGCTTAAACACGTTGGTTAGCGCATCGATGATGTTCTCTTTTTGCATTTCCATTCCGGCGGTTGTGATTTGTACCACCAGATGATCGCCGAATCGATCGACAATTAACCCAGGCAGGCCATCACTTTCACCATAAATTGCTCGGTAAAAAGGTTTATCGAAAACACGTTGTCTCAATGATAAAGCAATATTGAACTTGTGAACAAAGAGTGAACGATCGATGGGAATTTTATGATCGCGAGTGATAATTCTGGCACATAATAGATTATTCGGATTGATATAACCAAGTCCCAATGGTTTACCGTTGGCATCTTCAACTAATACGCTTTGGCCCACTGTAAAAGATTTTAGCGGCGTGATTTTGTTATCAATTTCATTACTGTAGATCCAGAGGTGGCCGTTTCTAATTCGTTTGTCTTCGAATTTTCTTAACCGGAGGGTAGCAAGATTCATTGGTGTGCCTGTTTGGGAAAATACTGAAAATTGGGATGAGGGGATTATACCAGTGAATGGACTAGCAACTAAGATTTAGTTGAAAGATTCCACTTAAGAGTCCCCTGTTACCTGACAAAGGCTATTTACATGGAAAAGCTAAATATGCGCAGCTTTATTCAAAACCTCAGCGGCCCATTGATTTATACTTTTACCTTGAACTTGAGAAGCTGTGGCAACAGCAGCATGAATATCAGGATTAATGCGCAACATTAAATTACCAGAGTAAGGTTTTTGAGCCTTTTTATTAGTCCGCGCACTAACTTCCAAATAGTGCTCGACTGATTCGTGAAACGCTGTTTCTAATTCATCGACAGTGGTGCCATGAAAGCAAACAATATCATCGATACCAACCAAACGACCTACAAAAACTCGATCTTCTTCATCAAATTCAATTCGGGAAACATACCCCTTATATTTCATCATATTCATGGAATAATACCTGCTTTTTCTAAAAATTCCCTCGCCGCCTTTATCCTGTACTTTAATGCTTCTTTATTTGGATGAGGACGGTGGAAATCTGCTCGTCTGTCATTAAGAAAAAAAGTAACTGCTGAGCCGTTACTGTAATGGTCAAGTTTCCTTCATCTTTTTCTGCGCCCAAAGCAAAAAATAACGCTTCTATCTTGCGCCACTCCATATTTCCGTTAACCGGATCAGAGAAAATAGTCTGGAGCGTTTTCCTATGCTTACTATTCATAGATTACGATGATAGCACATTCTGCAATCATTGCAATTTGCTAGGCGGTATCGCAGCAATTCTCGGTGAAACTCACTACTAACAACTAGTAGCTAGCGTAGGTTGGACTTCAGTCCAACGCTAAACTATCAGGCACGAAATTGGCCTAAAGGCCAACCTACAAAGGTCAAATATAGTGCGAAAACATTTTTTACAATGTCTCTACAATGCCCGTAAACAGGGAG
>JAUUYO010000009.1 GCA_030590405.1 Kangiellaceae bacterium | reverse complement strand
TTTTTGTGCATAATTAACCACTATTCGTCGTTGACCACGCTCCATAAACACTACAAATGCCGTCACAAGCACTACCACGCCCAAGATAATCATTAAACCTAAAGGATTAATTTCACCTTGTCTGGCTTGCTCAAAGGTTTGCCCCATCGCAGTTGGTAATCCAGCCACGATACCGACAAAAATCAATACTGATATACCGTTACCAATTCCGCGTTCATTGATTTGCTCACCAAGCCACATCAAAAACATGGTTCCAGTAACCAAACTGACCACCGCACCAAAATAAAAACTGAATCCTGGGTTAGGTACTAAACCTGTCATCATATTCGGAAAATTTGTCGCAATGCCAATGGCTTGCAAACAAGCCAAGACCAATGTTAGGTATCTTGTGTACTGATTAATCTTACGACGACCAGCCTCACCTTCTTTTTTGATTTCTTGCAGTCTTGGGTCAACAAAACTCAAGACCTGCAAAATAATCGATGCAGAAATATAAGGCATAATACCCAAAGCAAATACACTGGCTCTTTCTAATGCTCCACCTGAAAAGACGTTGAACAAAGAAAGTAATGTGCCAGTTTGCTGACCCATAAACGTCTTTAAAATGTTGGGGTCAATGCCTGGTACTGGTACAAAAGATCCCAAACGAAAAATAACAATTGCCATAAGCACAAACATGAGTCGTTGCTTAAGTTCGGTTAATCCACCGCCTGATTTCTTTTCCACTGGAGCTTTAGCCATATTCTGTATACCTAATTTCTATCTAATTATTTCGCTACAGATCCACCAGCCGCTTCAATCGCAGCTTGTGCACCTTTAGATACTCGAACACCGTCGCCAATTTTTACAGCGCGTTCAATTGAACCGGAAAGCATGACTTTTACCTGTTCAATATTTTTAGTGATCAAGCCAGCAGCACGAAGCGTCAGCAAATCAACTGCATCGCCTTCAACCTTGTTTAATTCGCCTAAACGAACTTCAGCTGATATCAACGATTTACGTGAAGTAAAACCAAACTTTGGCAGGCGTTGTTTTAAAGGCATTTGACCACCCTCAAAACCAGGTGCCACTTTACCACCTGAACGAGATTTCAAGCCTTTATGTCCGCGACCACAAGTTTTACCTAAGGTAGAACCGATACCGCGTCCAACACGTTTTGCAGCTTTTTTTGATCCTTCAGCAGGACTTAATGTATTTAATCGCATAACTGTTGAACTCATATTTTCTGAAGTCATGACACTAATCCTCCACTCGAACCATATAGTTAACTGTATGAACCATTCCGCGAGTAGAAGGAGTATCTTCCACTTCAACGGTATGGCCGATGCGTCGCAAACCGAGTCCGGTTAAACAACCTTTGTGATTCTTCAAGCGTCCAATAGAAGACTTAACTTGAGTCACTTTAAATGTCTTTTTAGCAGCCATGGGTTACTCCATGATTTCAGCGACAGTCTTTCCACGTTTTGAAGCAACGTCTTCCGGAGAAAACATATCATTCAAACCACGAATAGTAGCGCGTACAATATTAATTGGATTGGTAGAACCAATACTCTTTGCCAAAACGTTTTCAACACCAACCACTTCAAACACTGAGCGCATCGCGCCACCAGCAATGATACCAGTACCAGGAGAAGCAGGCTGCATGTACACTTTAGAAGCGCCATGATTTGCCTTAATAGGATGTTGCAGCGTATGACCGTCTTTTAATTCGACTTGAATTAAGTTACGTCGTGCTTGTTCCATTGCTTTTTGGATTGCTGCAGGCACTTCACGTGCTTTACCGCGACCAAAACCAACCTTACCATTTCCGTCACCAACAACAGTCAATGCGGTGAATGAAAAGATCCGTCCGCCTTTCACTACTTTAGCTACTCGGTTTACATTGACTAACTTTTCAACTAAGCCGTCAGAATTATTTTCTTGTCTAGCCATCATTTCACCTTTAGAACTGGAGACCACTTTCGCGAGCAGCATCTGCTAATGCTTTCACACGACCGTGATATTTAAACCCAGAGCGATCAAATGCAACACTTGATACGCCAGCTTTAGTTGCTCTTTCAGCAATCAATGAACCAACAGCTTTTGCTGAGTCCACGTTACCGGTTGTTTTGCTTGCAGCTTTAACGTCTTTTTCAACGCTTGAAGCGGTGGCTAAAACTTTTCCGCCTTCGGCAGAAATAACCTGAGCATAGATATGGCGAGGTGTACGATTAACCACTAAACGGTTAACACCTAGCTCTTTCATTTTCGAACGGCTTTTAGTAGCGCGACGAATTCTAGCTTGTTTTTTATTCCCAACTTTATTTATATTCATTTTGCTACCCTACTTTTTCTTAGCTTCTTTACGACGGATTACTTCATCCGCGTATTTCACACCTTTACCCTTATAAGGCTCTGGTGGACGGTAAGCTCGAATGTTAGCTGCGACTTGACCAATCAACTGCTTATCAACGCCTTTAACGATGACTTCAGTATTGGATGGCGTTTCAATAGTAATCCCTTCAGGGATTTCGAAAACCACTGGATGTGAAAACCCAAGAGTTAAATCGAGTGTTTTGCCAGCGGCTTTCGCTCTGTAACCAACACCTACTAATTGCAATTTTTTTTCAAAACCGTTAGCAACACCTTCAACCATGTTACCGACCAAAGAACGCATGGTTCCAGCAAGTGCATTGGCATTTGCTTTACCGTCTTTTGGCGCAAACATGATTTGATTATCTTCAACTTTAACTTCTACAGAAGAATGGATCTCTTGCTGTAAGTTACCCTTACCACCTTTTACAGATACTAGTTGACCTTTAATATCAACCGTTACACCTGATGGTAGTTCAACGGGGGCTTTTGCTACTCTAGACATATCAGTTCTCCTTTAAGACACAATGCAGAGAACTTCGCCGCCGTGACCTGATTTACGTGCTGCTCTGTCTGTCATAACTCCGCGAGAAGTCGAAACAATAGCAATACCTAAACCATCAAGTACACGAGGTAGCTCAGTGGATTTTTTGTAGATACGTAGACTTGGCTTACTGATACGTTTAATCGTATCAATAACCGGACGCCCTTGATGATATTTAAGCTCGATAGAAAGCTCAGGCTTGCCATCGTTATCTGCTTTATTGATATCAGTTATATAACCTTCTTCTTTCAATACATTAGCGATTGAAATTTTTACTTTTGATGAAGGCATTGAAACAACTTTTTTGCCTGCTGATTGTCCGTTACGGATCCTCGTCAGCATATCAGCAATTGGATCTTGCATGCTCATATTAATTCTCCCAACAATTACCAGCTAGCTTTCACTAAACCAGGAACATCGCCTGCCATAGCATGTTCACGTAACTTATTACGGCTTAAGCCGAATTTACGTAAATAGCCATGTGGACGACCAGTGATATTACAACGATTACGTTGACGGACAGGACTTGCGTCACGAGGTAGCTTTTGTAATGCTACTTGTGCGTCCCAACGTTCTTCGTCACTCTTGCTGAGGTCAATAACAGTTGCTTTTAATTCAGCTCGCTTTACAGCGTACTTAGCAACTAGCTTAGCGCGTTTCTTTTCACGCTGTACCATTGATACTTTAGCCATTATTTACCCCTGTGCCTTGATTGGGAATTTGAACGCTGCTAATAATTCGCGGCCTTCATCATCGGTTGTCGCCGAAGTCGTAATGGTGATATCCATTCCGCGAATTTTATCTACTTTGTCGTAGTTAATTTCTGGAAAGATAATCTGTTCTTTAATGCCCATGGAATAATTTCCACGACCATCAAACGACTTAGGATTTAAACCACGGAAATCGCGAATACGAGGAATTGCGATTGAAACTAAACGTTCCATAAATTCCCACATTCGATCGCCGCGCAATGTAACCTTAGCGCCAATAGGATAGTCATCACGAATTTTGAAACCAGCAATTGATTTGCGGGCTTTTGTGATAACAGGCTTTTGGCCTGAGATTGCTGTTAAGTCATTGCATGCGTTCTCTAGAACTTTTTTATCCCCGACAGCTTCACCCAGACCCATATTTAATGTGATCTTAGTTACTTTAGGGACTTGCATGACAGACTTGTAGCCAAACTTTTCAGTCAGGGCATTTACAACATCTTTCTTGTAATAGTCTTGCAGTTTCGCCATTTTAATACACCTATATTTTAAAGAGCCTGAATATTTATAAATCCAAATAATCTATAATAAGTATCAGGTCAATAAATTAGTCTACTAGCTCACCGTTTGATTTAAAAAACCGAACGCGTTTGCCATCTTCTTGCACTTTGAACCCTACTTTGTCTGCTTTACCAGTCTTAGCATTGAACAGTGCAATATTTGAAATATCCATCGCAGCTTCCATCTCAACGATCCCGCCCTGGACACCAGCCTGAGGGTTTGGTTTAACATGTTTTTTCATCATGTTAACGCCTTCTACCACTACTCGGCCTTTGCCTGTGATGATTTTTGTAATCTTACCGCGTTGACCATTGCTTTTACCGGCCAAAACGATGATTTCATCACCAGTTTTTAATTTTTGCATTTTGCGTGTCTCCTTAAAGAACTTCAGGTGCTAAAGAAACGATTTTCATAAACTTGTCACCGCGAAGCTCGCGAGTTACAGGTCCAAAAATACGTGTTCCAACAGGCTGTAAGTTTGCATTTAGAAGAACCGCTGCGTTTCCATCAAAACGGATCACTGATCCATCTGGACGACGTACGCCTTTTCGGGTTCTGACAACGACAGCGTTCATAACGTCACCTTTCTTCGCTTTACCGCGAGGAATAGCTTCTTTCACACTGACCTTGATCACATCACCAATTCTTGCGTATCGGCGATGTGAGCCTCCAAGAACCTTAATACATTGAACTCGACGCGCACCGCTATTGTCGGCTACATCCAGTGTTGTTTGCATTTGGATCATTGGTTTTCTCCAACTTTTTCCGCGTAAAAACCAGCATAATTAATCTGTACTGGCCAAAAGACGCGGGAGTATACCATCATTTAATTGATTGGGCTAACATAAACATTCTAAAAGTTTTAGAGGTTTATTTAAGCCTTTTCAACAACTTCAACTAACTGCCACGATTTGCTTTTAGAAAGCGGTCTGCATTCTACAACCGTTACAGTGTCACCCATTTTGCACTCATTACTTTCGTCATGAGCGTGTACTTTCGTTGAACGTTTGATGAATTTCCCATATAAAGGATGCTTCACTTGACGTTCAATTTTGACCGTGATGGTTTTATCCATCTTGTCGCTAACCACTTTACCAGTCAGAGTACGCTTAATTACATTACGTTCACTCATTATGCTACTCCTTCCGACTTCTGATTCATCACCGTTTTAACACGAGCAATATCACGACGTACATTTTTTAAGGTGTGAGATTGCTCAGATTGACCCGTTGCTTTTTGCATGCGCAAATTAAATTGTTCTTTGCGAAGCTCAACTAACTCAGCCTTTAGCTCATCCACACTCTTTTCTCTCAACTCAGAAGCATTCATTACATTACCGTCCGCTTTACAAAAGTTGTTTTAATGGAAAGTTTAGCGGCAGCAAGCGCGAAGGCTTCTTTAGCTAAATCTTCTGGCACACCTTCAACTTCAAACAACATACGTCCTGGTTGAATTTGTGCTACCCAGTATTCCACACTACCTTTACCTTTACCCATTCGAACTTCTAATGGCTTTTTAGTAATCGGTTTGTCAGGAAAAACTCTAATGTAAACTTTACCCTGACGCTTCATGTGACGAGTCATCGCTCGACGAGCTGCTTCGATCTGGCGAGCGGTCATACGACCACGGTCAGCAGATTTCAGTCCAAACTCACCGAAACTAACCTTGTGGTTTTCAACGCCACGGTTACGCATCTTGTGTTGTTTACGAAATTTCGTTCTTTTAGGTTGTAACATGGTCTTATCCCCTACTTCTTCTTAGCTCGGGAAGGTCTTTTATTTGGCTTATCTTCAGTCGCCGCTTGTGGCTGATCGCCAAAAACTTCGCCTTTAAATATCCAGACCTTAACACCAATAATTCCGTAAGTCGTATTCGCTTCTGCAGTTGCATAATCGATATCGGCACGTAATGTATGAAGAGGTACACGACCTTCCCGATACCATTCCGCCCGCGCAATATCTGCACCGCCTAAACGACCACCTACTTGAACCTTGATACCTTCCGCACCGGCACGCATTGTGTTTTGTACACTACGCTTCATAGCGCGACGGAACATAACACGGCGTTCTAGTTGTGAGGCAATGCCATCAGCGACCAGTTGTGCATCTAATTCTGGCTTACGTATCTGCTCAATATTAATTTGAGTTTGCACGCCTGCCAATTTTCCAATCTTCTTACGAAGTTTCTCAATGTCTTCACCTTTCTTACCAATCACAATCCCAGGACGAGCCGTGTGGATAGTTACTTTTAAGGCTTTAGCTGGGCGCTCTATATCAATTTTTGATACAGACGCTCGAGATAACTCGTTTATCAACCAGTTACGAATTTCAATGTCGCTGGCTAAGTATTTCGCATATTGACCGCGTTCTGCATACCATACTGAGTTATGCTTTTTAACGATGCCTAGGCGAATACCGGTTGGATGTACTTTTTGACCCATGGTTTAGCTCCTAGTTATCCGAGACTTTAACGGTAATATGACAAGATCGTTTAAACATACGATCCGCGCGTCCCTTTGAGCGAGTTTTGATCCGCTTCAAAGTAGGACCTGCATCAACAAAAATCGTTGATACTTTTAGCTCATCAATATCTGCACCATCATTATGCTCAGCATTAGCAATGGCAGAATTTAGAACTTTTTGAATCATTTCAGCAGCTTTTTTATTACTAAACTTTAATAAGTTCAGCGCATTTTCTACTGGCATTCCTCGAACCTGATCCGCAACTAAACGAGCTTTTTGAGGAGAGATTCTTGCGTGACGTAAAACAGCTTGAGTTTCCATCATTTTCTCCTATCGCTTCGCTTTCTTGTCGGCAATGTGTCCACGGTAAGTACGAGTTGGTGCAAATTCACCCAACTTGTGTCCTACCATGTCTTCACTGACAGATACTGGTACGTGTTGACGGCCATTATGAATGGCTAACGTTAATCCAACCATTTCCGGAGAAACCATTGAACGACGTGACCAGGTCTAAATCGGCTTTCGGCTATTTGAGGCCACAGCGTCTTCAACCTTCTTAAGAAGATGAAGATCGATAAATGGCCCTTTCTTAAGTGAACGTGGCACGATTTAATCCTCTATTTACGATTACGACGACGGACAATTAACTTGTCTGTGCGTTTGTTACTACGAGTCTTCTTGCCCTTAGTTGGCGTTCCCCATGGTGAAACGGGGTGTCTACCACCTGAGGTTCTTCCCTCACCACCGCCATGCGGATGGTCGACTGGGTTCATAGCAACGCCTCGAACAGTAGGTCTTACTCCACGCCATCTAGTTGCACCCGCTTTTCCGAGTGAACGTAGCATGTGTTCTGCGTTACCAACTTCCCCAATGGTTGCACGGCAATCAGCTAATACCTTGCGCATTTCACCACTACGTAAACGTAGCGTTGCGTAAGAGCTATCACGAGCAATCAGTTGGACGTAAGTACCAGCACTTCGCGCGATTTGAGCACCTTTACTAGGCTTCATTTCAACACAATGTACCGTTGTACCTACTGGAATGTTTCTAAGAGGTAAAGTGTTGCCAGACTTAATAGCAGCATCTTGACCTGACTGGATTTGATCTCCAGCTTTCATACCCTTTGGCGCGATAATGTAACGTCGCTCTCCATCAGCATAAAGAGCCAGTGCTATATTTGCACTACGATTTGGGTCATATTCCAAACGCTCAACTGTTGCAGGGATACCATCTTTATTTCTTTTGAAATCGATCAAACGGTAATGTTGCTTGTGACCACCACCAATATGACGAGTAGTAATACGACCGTTATTATTACGTCCGCCACTCTTTGATTTCTTTTCTAACAAAGGCGCATGAGGAGCACCTTTATGCAAATCTGGGTTGACCACTTTAACAACAAAGCGACGACCTGGAGATGTTGGTTTAGCTTTTAATAGAGCCATCTTAATTCCCCTTACGCTTCCGCGTCCGTAAAGTCGATGTCTTGCCCTTCTTCAAGAGTGACATAGGCTTTTTTCCAATCGGAACGACGACCTGAAATTTGTCCAGTCCGTTTAGTTTTACCTTTTGCTACTAAAGTTGTTACGTTTTCAACTTTAACTTCAAACAATAATTCAACGGCTTTTTTAATTTCTAGCTTTGTCGCAGTCTTAGCAACTTTAAAAACAAACTCGCCGCGATCCGCTGCAAAGCTTGCTTTTTCAGAAACGTGTGGAGCCAATAAAATGCTCATGATTCTTTCTTGGTTCATCCCCACAACTCCTCTAATTTTTTCACTGCGTCAACAGTCATGATCACTTTATCAAAAGCAATCAAACTAACAGGGTCGCATGCCTGAATATCACGAACGTCCACCTTGTGAAGATTTCTGGCAGAAAGGTATAAATTCTCATCAACCTTATCAGTCACAATCAAAGCTTCAGTTAAACCATATTCAGCTAACTTGCTAACTAAACCTTTGGTCTTTGGGGAATCGACGTCAAACGACTCAACCACAACTAATCGCTCTTGACGAACTAATTCAGATAATATGCACTGCATTGCGCCACGGTACATTTTACGATTAACTTTTTGCGAATAATCTTGAGGACGGGCCGCAAAAGTAACGCCACCAGTACGCCAGATAGGGCTACGAATGGTTCCAGCACGAGCACGACCAGTACCTTTTTGCCTCCAGGGCTTAGCCCCACCGCCGCGAACATCGCTACGAGTTTTCTGTGCTCTAGTTCCAGAGCGAGCGCCTGCCATATAGGCAGTAACCACTTGGTGAACTAGCGCTTCGTTAAATTCACGACCAAAAGCCACATCTGAAATTTCAACAGATGAACCTTTTTTCTTACCAGTTACAGATAAATTAATTTCCATTATCTATTCTCCTTAAAGCTTAACAGCAGGACAAATGATTACGTCGCCGCCTTTGGAGCCTGGAACGGCACCTTTAATGAGAAGAATATTTCGCTCAACATCAACACGAACCACCGTTAGGTTTTGCGTTGTTGACCGTTCAGCACCCATGTGACCAGACATCTTTTTGCCTTTGAAAACTTTACCCGGCGATTGGTTCTGACCAATAGACCCGTTCGATCTATGCGAAACAGAGTTACCGTGAGTAGCATCTTGCATAGTGAAATTCCAGCGTTTAATACCGCCCTGAAACCCTTTACCTTTTGAGCTGCCAGTGACATCAACAATCTGCCCGTCTTTAAAAATATCCGCTTTAATTTCTCCGCCAGCTTCAAAGCCGTCTAAAGAATCTGTACGAAATTCCCAAAGTCCACGCCCTGCTTCAACACCTGCTTTTTTGAAGTGCCCTGCCGCTGGACTTGTTACACGATTCGCTTTACGTTCACCGGTAGTAACCTGGATTGCCTGATAGCCGTCGATGTCTTTTGTTTTAACCTGAGTAATTCGATTTGCGGTTACTTCAATCACAGTAACCGGTGTAGAAACACCGTTTTCATCGAACACTCGGGTCATGCCGCATTTGCGACCAACAATTCCGATTGCCATGTTAAAAACCCTCTATTAATGTTGCTTACTTTATTGTTGTTTATGTTAATACCTAAACAACGCAACCAAATTTCCGCCTGGCCGACTCAAATATCGGCGAAACGACTCTTATCTTGCCTTAAGAAAGACTAATCTGTACGTCAACACCTGCCGCTAAATCTAGCTTCATTAGTGCGTCGACTGTCTTTTCTGTTGGTTCTTCTATATCTACCATGCGCTTGTGTGTGCGTATTTCATACTGATCTCGTGCGTCTTTGTTGACGTGAGGAGATACTAATATGGTATAACGCTCTTTGCGCGTAGGTAATGGAATAGGACCACGAACTTGTGCACCTGTACGCTTTGCAGTGTTAACGATCTCAAGTGTCGATAAATCGATAAGCTTGTGATCAAACGATTTTAAGCGTATTCGGATTCGCTGCTTAGCCATAGCAAAGAAACTCCAAAGTTAATTAATAAACAGTTAAAAACCGCCCTTCCCTAATCATTTAGGAAATGCGGATTAAAATTCTTGTCGACCAAAATTAGGTCGGTTGTCATGACACCCTGTACAAACTGTGTCACAGAGCCTTTTCAAAGACTATGCAATTCGGGGTTTAGCCGATTTGGGACGCGCATTATATAGAATGGTTTAGGTTTGTACAACCTTATTTACAGTATTAATTCGATATTCGCTCAAATTAGTGCGTTAAATGCAATGGTATTTTTTGAACTCTCTTGGTGAAAGACCGTACTGTGCCTTAAAACACTTACCAAAATAACTTTGCGAAGAAAATCCAACCTCAATTGCAATGTAGTTGGCAGTTTTCCCTTGTGATAGAAGTAATTTGGACTTTTCCAGCCTATAGCGTCGAAGATATTCAGCTGGCGTCATATCGAGAATACTCTTGAGCTTACGAAATAGTTGTCTTTCACTCATTGTAACTGCGCGTGCAATATCAGCCACGTCATTTCAATCTGTGCCGACGCTTTACTCCAAAACGACTTCATCCGAAAAACTGGTAACATTACTTCTACTGGCGAGCGGCTTACTCATTCATGAAATAGGCCATGCATCGGCAGCCGTTCGTTATGGATGCAAAAAAATAGAACTCGGCGCAGGGATCTACATTTGTTTTTTGGTTTTTTATGCTGAATTGTCCGAAGCATGGAAATTATCTCGAACAAAAAGAGCGGTAATTGATAGCGCAGGCATGTATTTTCAGGCCATATATACATCCATTTTATCGATAGTTTATTTTACGTATCCAAGCCCAATTTTATTTTATGCCACCACCGTCTTGAATTTTTCTTTAATATTAAACTTAAACCCATTCTTAAGGCTAGATGGCTATTGGCTCGCAAGTGATTTGCTCGGCATTGCAAATTTGCGTTCAGAGTCGAAAAAAATTGTTGTGGAGTTTTTTTCCAAGGCATTTAAAATTCGAAACACTAACCTTCAAAGATCGGTTTATCATTCTCGCTCAGAGATCTACCTTTGGATTTATGCCTGCTCTACTTCATTATTTACGGTTTTCTTTACCTATTTTTTAGCCAACAAAATATTCGATGGATTTTTTTCAAATTTATTGAATATAATTACTAACGGTTTTAAAATTCAAGAAAGCTCTACTTTAGACTGGGTAGTTAATACCTTCTTCCTACTATGGAATATTCTTTTCGCTTATTTCGTTCTCTATTTTTTTACCAATTTAGCATTGAAATCCGCATCCTTCGCCAAAAATGTCTTAACGCGAAATAAAGTGAATTGACTATGCCCTGAATTCAGGGAGGGGGAGTAATAAAAGAACCTCAATTGCAATTATCGCATTACTTAGATGATTGAAAACAAGCCCAAAGATATTCCTTCGAAAACTTTATCTTCCACTTATTTCAACACAAAAAAACCGCGATAAACGCGGTTTTTTGTTCAACTTGAAACTTTACGACAGAGAAAGCAGTAAGTTAACTTTCCTCGTTATCTCCAACAGTTGCTTCCGACGCAGGCTCTTCTTCCTTTGGCGCAGGCGGATCAAGCAATACTTTACGGCTTAAACGAATTCGACCTTGACGATCGACCTCAAGTACTTTTACGTCCAAATCTTGACCAACTTTCAGGTAATCAGCAACCTTGTTAACCCGCTCATGAGCAATTTGAGATATGTGCAATAAACCAGTCTTATTACCCATAAATTCTACAAATGCGCCAAAGTCAGCAATTTTTACCACTTTACCATTGTAAGTTCTGCCCGCTTCAACGTCTTCGGTTAATTCCTTAATTCGTTGGATAGCCAAATCTGCAGAGGTTTTTTCAACCGCTGCAATTTTAACAGTACCATCTTCTTCAATCTCGATAGTCGCACCAGTTTCTTCAGTAAGAGCGCGAATAGTCGATCCGCCTTTACCAATCACATCACCGATCTTCTGAGGATCGATTTTAACCAAAGTAATTCTTGGCGCATACTCAGAAATATCTTCATTTGGCTTAGCAATCGCTTCGTTCATAGTCTTAAGGATGTGCAACCGACCGCCTTTAGCTTGATGAAGAGCTTTTTCCATTATTTCCTGGTTAATACCTTCGATCTTAATATCCATTTGTAGTGCAGTGATACCAGCTTCTGTACCAGCAACTTTAAAGTCCATATCACCCAAATGGTCTTCATCACCTAAAATATCGGAAAGAACGACATAATTATCACCTTCTTTAACCAATCCCATTGCAATACCGGCAACAGACGATTTAGTTGGGATACCAGCATCCATTAATGCCAGACTGGTTCCACAAACCGAAGCCATTGAACTGGAACCATTTGATTCAGTAATTTCAGATACAACACGAATGGTGTAAGGAAAGTCTTCTTTGGAAGGAATAACTGCCTGCATACCACGTTTAGCTAGCTTACCGTGACCAATTTCGCGGCGCTTAGGAGCCCCCATAAATCCAGCTTCGCCCACACAATAAGGAGGAAAGTTGTAATGAAGCATAAAGGTTTCTTTCGATTCGCCAAATAAACCATCAACGATTTGACCGTCACGCTCAGTTCCAAGAGTAACAACCACTAATGCTTGTGTTTCACCACGAGTAAACAACGCAGAGCCGTGAGTTCTAGGTAAAACACCGGTACGAATATAAAGCGCACGAACCATATCGTGCTCACGTCCGTCAATTCGATTTTCACCAGCGATGATTCGAGAGCGGACTACTGATTTTTCAGTTTTAGAAAAAGCGCCTTTGACATCGTCCTTAGAAGGAGCACCTTCGGCATCAGTCACCAAGGCAGCAACCGTTGCATCTTTAATTTCAGCGAGCTTGTCTTGACGTGCCATTTTATCAGCAATGGCATAAGCGCCGGTAATGGCTTCTTTTGCACTAGATTCAACCTGTGCAATCACCGCTGTATTTTCTTCTGGCGCTTTCCAGTCCCACTTAGGTGTATTGACTTCAGCAGCGAATTCGTTGATTGCTTTGACCGCAACTTGCATTTCAGCAAAACCAAACATGACTGCGCCTAACATTACTGATTCAGATAGCTCTTTCGCTTCGGATTCAACCATAAGCACCGCATTTTCAGTCCCTGCAACAGCCAAATCTAATTCCGACTCTGCCATTTCATCAATACTGCCGTTAAGAATGTATTCACCATTCTTATAACCTACTCTCGCAGCGCCTACCGGGCCACCGAAAGGAAGACCTGAAACAGATAAAGAAGCGGATGCGCCTAAAAGAGCGACTAACTGTGGATCAACCTGCGGGTTAATAGAAATAACCGTACAAACGATTTGGACCTCATTCATAAAACCTTTAGGAAACAAAGGCCTTAAAGGACGATCAATCAATCGCGCTGTTAAAGTTTCTCCATCAGATGGACGGTTTTCACGTTTAATAAAACCGCTTGGTATTTTACCCGCAGCATAACGTTTTTCTTGATAATTGACTGTTAATGGAAAGAAGCTTTGACCTTCTTTCATTTCTTTTTTACCAACCGTCGAAACTAAAACCGTGGTACCTTCAACGTCAATGATAACACAACCTGAAGATTGTCTGGCGATCTCGCCAGTTTCTAAAGTAACGGTCCGATTACCGTATTGGAATGATTTTTTTATAGGATTCATATAATTTCCTTTTTAGTATTTAAGTTTACTAGTATTTAATTTTTCTAGAACTTAACATGTCTAGTATTTAACTGATGCCTAGCTTATTCAGTTGATGTCTTTTTGAAAACCTCAATAGAATAACCTAGACCTGAATGATACGACCAACTTGATTAGTCGTATCGCACTATAGCAAAAAAGGGGCTTAAAGCCCCTTTTTTAAAAGATTTTTTTCTAACGACGTAGACCTAATTTACCGATAAGAGCTGTATATCGAGTAACATCTTTCTTTTTCAGGTAATCTAGCAATTTACGACGTTGAGCAACCATTCTTAGCAAGCCTCGGCGAGAATGATGATCATGGATGTGCTGTTTGAAATGACCTTGCAGATGATTGATCTGCTGGCTATATAAAGCGACTTGTACTTCTGGAGAACCAGTATCACTTTCACCACGACCATATTCGCTAACGATTTCTGCTTTTGCTTCTACACTTAGTGACATTTTTTACTCCAAAATATGAATTTACTTACATTAAACATAGCCAATCACTAATTCAGCTATGCCGCGATCGGGCGGGATTGTACAGCAGGCAATACCTCCAAGCAAGCAAGACTCAACTAATTTAACTCAAATACGAGTATAAATATCGATTTATCACTCTCACTCTCTGTTTCAGGGGATTTCTACCAGGAAATTGTACGGTTAATTGCTGATAGGCTACGCAATTATCCTTTTTGCCCCAGCCAAAACATCACTAAAGCAAATGATATTGAAGATTAATGTAACCAATTTATTTATCCGGAACGTCTTAATAAGAACTCGCAGTATTAATTGCCGTTAGTGGCAGTAACATCTTGATACTAAGAGACACATAAAGAGTGGGATTAGGTGGCTACAATTGTGTGAAAATCAGATAGCTGTCTTCGGTTAGTTGTCGTACCGGCATTTTACTTGAATCAAAGAGAATAGAGCTATGCATGCTAAAGTAATAAATTTGACTACCGAAAAAAGAGCCTTTGCAAATTGTATTTTGGACCCGATGTACCAAACGATCTCAACACCCGACAAAATCATACGACTTAGAGCCAAGCTATTTTCGGTTCTTTGTTGCTTGGTCGATAACCAGAACCGACTGGTCACTCGAGAGCAGTTAATCGAAGAATGCTGGTATGGCAATAATTATACAGGGCTAAAAGCTGTGACCCATACAGTTTGTCACCTGAGAAAAATGCTAAAGCAACAGAAAATTGAGGCCTCAATAATAACCCTTACTAAACAAGGCTATTTATTTACTAGCCTTGAAGCTCATTTGATGGATAGAGGACTGTCCATCGCCATTTGCCAAAATGAACTTACAAAGCACACCCTAAATAACCTTTTTGAATAAATGACAATAACACTTAACTGAGCAATTTGAACAAAGACTGATCAAAAAGCAATAAAAAAACTTGTTATACGAAGTTATTCGTAGTTAAATACGAATGGTGTCGTACAACAATAATTGTTATGAGGATTAGTATAATGCCAGTTTACAATAGTTTAGTAACAGAAATCCCCTGCCTGACTCTCTCAGGGCATCCGCTCAACATGCATATGCAGTCCATTCAAATTGAAAATATTCAAATCCGATTGCGCAGTAAGCTATGGCAGGTGCTTATCCATTTGATAGAAAATCAGAGTCGGTTAGTTTCTCGACAAGATTTAATTGAATTTTGTTGGCAGGGTAACTATTTTACTGGTGAACAAGGGGTTACTCATACTATTTGCCACCTAAGGCGAATATTAAAAAAGTATTCCCTAAGCACCAGGATCATTACGATCCCGAAAAAAGGCTACATACTGGAAGACAATGTCGGACCGACATACAAAAATACCTTTATGAGGGCTGCTCAGTTGAGCGGTAGAGCCAATCTATTTATGGAAGACTTTTCAAGTAGTTTAGGGGCTGTTGATCTTTCATAGTTCAACAACCACTAATTTCGTTAGCAAAATAGCTTAACAATTACGCCTCGTCATTTTGGCTTATCATCGACCAATATAACTTACCCAACTCTAGCTTTATCAAGAATATATATACCAGCAATCAATATGCCCAGTACACTTGGTATGCTATCCGCATAAAAGTAATTTTTATTAAGTTAAAACAGGTCAATAATCGCAATACTGAGAGGATGGAATGTATCTTAATAAAATATTGCTTTTATTTAATCCGTTAAACTATTCTTACCTCACTGGCAAAATAAAAATCAAAAAAAACCCTCAGATTGGCAGATCATGAGGGTTAAACAACCAGGGTGGTAGCTCTAAGAGAAGTTAGTTTTTACAGCACTACAATAGTGTTAGACATAGTAGCCAATATAATCCTGTTTCTCTTAAAATCTACCTGCGTATAAGAACACGTATAGCCATTCATTCCAATGCTGTGCTGATTGTTTTTTTGTTGAATATTTGTTTAAATAATATTATAAAATATTAGGGGACTCGCCAATAAGAGGTGTTGGGATAAACCAAGAAAGGAGATGCTGATTCAGGTCAAAAACTCATATCCAACTGCAAATACAATTCCCTGCCAACAGCTTTATAAAAACTACCAGCATTGGAAAACCAGGGCCAGTTTGTTTGAGTCGGGTCTTCCGGCGGGGCTTCATTAGTTAGATTATTAATCCCGAAACTAACTCGTGAAAAGTCAGAAACTTTATACCGGATATTGGCACTAAGTGTTAACCAGGAATCGATGCGATCTTGTTTTTCACAAACCGCACAAAACGCCCCTGATATTTCATCAATATAACTTAGCTTTAAGGTCGCGCCGATGGCCTCGTTCTGCCAGTCAAGCATCAGGTTAGTACGATATTCTGGAAAAATGCCTTGACCGATGCTGTCGATTTTGGGGCTTTCTTCTATCGCCTGAAAATAGAAAGCGCGGATCCAGGTGGTGGTCAGAATGCCGTTCCAATGTCCCAAAGCATTATCCCAATCATAGTTGACAGTTAAATCGATGCCTTGGGTTTCTTGTCTCGCAAAATTAAGCGGGCTGGTCACTACAAATGCCTCGCTGCCGCTAAGAGTACCGGCAGCGTCTCTATTAACCTGCTCACAAAGCACATCAAGCTCCGCACACGCACTCACAATAAGTTGCGCACTGGGGACTGCAACCACTTTGTCGAGCGAGATATCGAAAATATCCACAGTAAATTCTAAATCATCATTGGCCTGCCAAATAAATCCTAAGTTAATATTGGTCCCGGTTTCTTCTTCTAACTCGATACTAGACACCGTAAACACTTGAACAGATTGGACTACGGCGTTGCCATTAACTGGATCTATAATATCGCCAAAGCCCGTGGTAACCCCACCAAATAGCCGCTGCATATCCGGTGCTCTAAAACTACGCCCCCAAGATAGTCGGGTCAACAAAGATTCTACCGGTGTGTAGGCCAGTGAAATACGCGGACTAAATGCATTATTCACATCTGAATCATCGTCATAATCATCCCAGCGTAGTGCAATATCCATTTCCAAATTTTCTGAAAATGGAAAACTCAGCTCACCGCCAACCCCAACATGTTTTCTTTTGCCACGACCTTCAGATGAACCATCGAAACCGTCACCATTTAATATAATAGAATCAGGCCGATCGATAAAACTTTCTTCGACCTGCTCAAGTGCCAGGGCAAACTTTAACGGACCACCGTCGAACAAAATATCGAAATCACCAGCAATTGAAAAGTCGATGACTCGGTTAGTCGAGGAGGCTTTTTTATTAGCGATAAAACCGAGATGTTCAACAGTGCGTTCGGGGATCGGTTGAAATAGATCCAGACCATTATCCACAGCCGAGTTAAGCGCGCTCAATAAAATATTGCTGTCATCGATATCCAATTCGGTTTTGTTATAAGAAAGTCCCAATTCCCAATCATACATGCCATTGGCAAAACTGCCGTTAAGTCCTGCCAGCAAATTCACCGCATCATTTTTGATTTTACTGGTGCGAGGACCAAATTCAATTAATCGTCGAACAAAAACCCCTGGCTCTTCCAGCCCGGTACCAGTAGTCGGATTATTTGGGGCGCCAGCAGGCAAAATACCGCCATTGTTTGGCACCAATGAGCCAAATCCAGTCAATATTCCCCCGCCGTAAAAACTCGCTTCCAACTGAGTACTGGTCGTCAATCGAGATAAACCAATGCGGCTAAAAAAATCAATTTCATTATTGATTTCATAATGGATTCGACTCATCACTGAAATTCGCTCTTGCGGGGCGATAAGCTGACGACTGGTGGAGCGATCAAAACCGCACCAAGATTCCCCCACTGCAAAAACGTTTAAATCAACATCAGAGATCCCTTGCCCAGCAAGCGCCCCATTAGAGGTGCCGCAATTCGGATCTTGATAAGCATCAAGGGTATTTAAGCCGAGAAAAGAAGCGCCACCAAAACTATATTGACCTCTTGAATTGGCAATATCCGAATCGGTATAATCTCGATCCGTTGCCCACAACGGCTTCTGCAACCAGTAGTCCATAATCACGTCGAGTTGGGTATCACCATTTCGTGCTCCGGTGAGTAAATTAAATCGACGGGTCTGATAACCGCCATCCGAGGTGCTCGAGGTGCGAAAATTAACCGCAACCCCTTCAATATCCTTGCGGGTGATCACATTGATCACCCCAGCCACCGCGTCACTGCCATAAACCGCCGATGCGCCCCCAGTTAAAACATCAATTCGCTCGACAAAAGCCATCGGTATAGCAGACAGATCAACAAAATTAGTCGTTCCGTTGATCCCTATCGGGTAGATAGGCAAACGCCGTCCATCGATCAGAGTTAAGGTCTGGCCAAAACCAATACCGCGTAAATTGACCGCCGATGCGCCCGGTGTAAAACCAAAAGTAGCTCCGTTATCAAAGGTGCCACCAGAGTTTTGAGTGAGATTGTCGATCACATCTTTGACATTGGCATAACCTAACTTGTCCATTTCGACTCGACTGATGGATAACACCGGAGATAAGTTTTTGATATCGATGTTCTGGATCCGAGAGCCAGTCACCACCATTTTGTTATCTTTCCCGGCTTGCTCGTCTGGCTCAATTTGCTGTGCGATGCTTATCCCTGAAAAACAAACGGGCAGGATACTTGCACAGAGTAAATTTAGACTCGAAAGAAGAATTTTAGGTTGTTTATTGTTGTTTGCCATTTTGCTGGACTGCTTTTTTTGTTTTTTTTAAGAAGTAACAATTATAGAGTGTAAGCTAGTTTACCTTAGATTTTAGTTGAATACGATATGGTCATATTACCAAAACCTCTTCCGAGAGCGTTTGATTTATCAGGTTCATAGATATATCATATGATAAGTTTTATTTAAATGGTGTTAACTATGACTCTTAATGAGCTTAAATATGTAGTGGCAGTCGCGCAAACCCAGCATTTTAGTAAAGCCGCTGATCTTTGCAATATCAGCCAGCCCAGCTTGAGTATAGCGGTCAAAAAATTAGAAGACGAACTGGGCATAACGATTTTCCAGCGAGGCAAAAGAAGAGTCGATATTACCACTGCCGGTATTGCGGTGGTTCAACAGGCGCAAAGAGTTATCGAAGAAGCAGATAAGCTCAATTATTTAAAAAGTAAGCAAAAAAAACCTTTGGAAGGTATCATCCGATTGGGAGCGATATTTACTATTGGACCCTATTTATTTCCGTCACTGATCCCGCAAATCAGAAAAAGCCATCCACAAATGCCGCTGCACATTGATGAAGACTATACTGAAAATCTGCGTAAAAAATTACTCCAGGCAGAAATTGATATCGCCGTATTAGCCCTCCCCTTTTCTGATCCGGCGTTAGAAACCATGGAGGTTTATACCGAAGACTTTATTCCTTTATTTTACGACAGCCATCGATTTTCCGAGCAGTCTAATATATCGGTTGATGATATTTCTCCCGACGAACTATTAATGCTCGGTAAAGGCAATTGTTTTAGAGATCAAGTGATCGCCGCTTGCTCTCAATGCCTTTCACCTAAGTCTCGTAGTGAGGACTGGATGGTAGGAAGTTCTTTAGAAACCATTCGACATATGGTAGCCATGAAATTAGGTATTACGGTATTGCCGATCACCGCGCTGGCCAAACAAACCGATTACCCCGGATTAGATTCCAGGCCTTTCACCCCTCCTGCTCCTCAAAGACGTATCGTTTTAGCCTGGCGTGCTAGTTTTCCGAGAAAAGAAGCGATCAAGGTGATAGCACAGTGCTTACAAAAGGCATTGAAAGATCAAGTCGATCTTTTGCCTCTCGATAAACAGTTTATTAGTAACTCGCATAAATAAGCCCGGTTAAGCTTGGGAAAAGCCTGAAAATCCAATAAAAAAGGATCGATAAAATTTGAGCTTAAAGTTATCACAAATATCCGTTGAAACACTTAAAGGCGTGGGCCCTAAAGTCACTGAAAAGTTAGCCCTATTATCAATTAATAATCTGGAAGATTTACTATTCCATTTGCCGTCCCGCTATCAAGATCGAAGCCGTATTCATCCGATCGGCAGTCTATTGCACGGCCAGACCGCTCAGGTATTTGGCATGATAGAAACTGCCGATGTTGTATTTGGTAAACGCCGTTCACTAGTTTGCAAAATTTCCGATGCCAGTGGTATTTTAGATATCCGATTGTTCTATTTTTCCATGACACAAAAAAAACAATTTAAGCGAGGTGAATTCGTGCAATGTTATGGTCAGGTTTCGCATTCGGGCCGCGCCATTTCAATGATCCATCCTGAAATCACATTCTTAAAAAACCAACAAATACCAAAACTGGAAGCCGGTCTTCAAGCAGTTTATCCTACAACTCAGGGTTTACAACAACGAACCTTTCAATCACTGATTAAACAAACGATAGACTCTCTTAATAGCGCAAGCATCAAAGAATTATTACCGCAAGACTTACTTGAAAAACTCAATTTTCCGCCACTGGCTGACGCGCTAAGATTGCTCCATCGCCCGCCGCTGGATATTTCATTAACCGATATACAGAGCGGTGAACATCCGTTGATTCAACGGCTCGCTTTTGAAGAGTTAATGGCCCAGCACCTGGCACTAAAAAAATTAAAACAAAAACATCAAGCCCATCACAGTTATGCCATTTCAAACCAGCAAGAAATTTTTCTCGAATTTAAAAAAAAACTGCCTTTCGCTTTAACCAGCGCACAACAAAAAGTGATCCGGGAGATCCGCATTGATCTGAACAAAAATTTCCCGATGATGCGATTAGTCCAAGGCGATGTCGGTTGCGGCAAAACCCTAGTTGCCGCTTTTGCTATGTTAGATATTGCGGCGAATAATTTTCAGTCGGTACTAATGGCACCAACCGAGTTATTAGCTGAACAGCATTTTATCGCTTTTCAAGGATGGTTTAAAAACTTTGGCATTGCCGTCACGTTGCTCACCAGCAAAATGGGAAACAAACAAAAAATCGAATCATTAGACAATATTAAAACCGGCGCAGCCAAAATCATTATTGGCACTCACGCAGTTTTTCAAAAACAGGTCGAATTTTCTCATATTGCATTGGTAGTTATCGACGAGCAACATCGTTTTGGGGTAGAGCAAAGAAAAAACTTATTGGAAAAAAGTTTTAGATCGATTGAAAATAATGCTAGTAAGCACCCTCATCAATTGATCATGACTGCGACTCCTATCCCGCGAACCCTCGCTCAAACGGCCTATGCCGATTTAGATTTATCCATTATCGATGAAATGCCGCCGGGACGAAAATTAGTAGAGACCTCAGTGATTAACGATTTAAAAAGAGCGCAGGTTATTCAGCGAATCAGGTACGCATGCCAGCAGGACCAACGTCAGATTTATTGGGTGTGTACTTTAATTGATGAGTCAGAAGAATTGGAATGTCAGGCCGCCGAAGCGACTTATCAAGAACTGTCTGAACAACTGGCCCAGCTGAGAGTGGGATTAGTTCATGGCAGGCTTAAATCAAAAGAAAAACATCACATCATGGCGCAATTTAAAGCCGGTGAGTTGGATATTTTAGTCGCCACTACTGTGATTGAAGTTGGCGTCGATGTCCCAAATGCCAGCCTGATGATCATCGAAAATCCAGAGCGGCTCGGCTTATCCCAGCTACACCAATTACGCGGACGAGTGGGCCGAGGAGAAAAACAAAGTTACTGCATTTTAATGTATCACGCACCTCTCTCGCAAAATGCCAAACAACGTTTAAATGTAATGCGAGATACCAATGACGGATTTAAAATTGCTGAAAAAGATTTAGAAATTCGCGGCGCTGGTGAGGTTTTAGGAACCCGGCAAACCGGAGAGGTATTGTTTCGCTTTGCAGATTTATTGCGAGATAGAAAGCTACTGCCTCAGGTGCATCAAAACGCAGAAATTATTGCCAATTCGCATCCTGAACTGGTTGAAGCATTATGCGCTCGCTGGATAAAAAATGGGGAACAGTTGAGTCATGTGTGAGAATGGCTATACCGTTTCCATCTGAGCTTTAGGGCTGGATTTTTTGTTATAAATCAATCAACAATTAAGAAACTGGCATCTAAAGCCCCCCATAAATCTAGTCTATTCCATTAAACTTAATGTGATTACTACCATTTTTTCGGGTTAACAATCAAGATTATTCGGGGCCATTATTGTGGGTGAAGATTTCAAGAAAAAGGCAAATTGAATAGAAGGTACCTATAAATAGAATAAAAAAGATGACATTCCTTTTGAAACCTTACTCTCGATATTAAAAATAAAAGGTAGGGGGTACACAGTTTTTGGGTTTGACTAGTTGAAATTGATTCCCAAGGAATACATGGGTAAACGAAAATATACCCAGAAGAATAAACGGCTCCGCGAATAAAAACCCATGATATGGCAAACCTGATCCTAATATTGATACATCGACTGGAGTTTGCTTAAAAATATGAACATCGGACATTGATAGAATGAAAAAACTAAATAGACTAAAAGCTAATATTGTCATTAAGCAGCGCCTAAGAGTCAGGCAAGTTTCGTCGTATTGCCTTTTCTAATTCGACATTTCGACATCTAATGAATCATTTTTATTGTAAAAAATGGATCTTTTATTCAAATCTTAACCCTTTTCCCTGAGCAGTAATATATATGTTAATTTTTTCTGTTTTTTTGATTGGCTTTAGAACTCGCTAATATCTACTTGTAAATACTAGCAACATCCGCAAGATTACGTATATGTCCCATTTTAAATAGACCGACTTCAATCATAGCGACAATTGTTTGTTTAATTGAAAGTTGAATGTCTTTTTCAAGAATATACTGATTGATGATGACATCATAAACTTCTGAATGTTCACCGAATAAAAGAAACTGATTAAATTCCTGTCCTTGATAATCTGCGACACCAGCGTTGGCTAAATTAGTGCCCTCATTAATTGAGAGCATGATTGCCATTCTTGCGATTGCATTTCGATTTAGCCCAGTGTATCCACCTAGTGTTCTGAGTCTTTTCTCTGACCGTTTTGATACTTTTATCGAAGTAGGTAACATTACACAGCCTCCTTAAATATTTGCTTGTTTTTCCAAAAATATCCTTCTTCTGCTTGTGAACTGGCTGTTGTTGAGTCGTAGTCAAGTCTATACGCATGTGAAACATGCTTACTGAGATCAGTATAAAACACTTCATCAACTTCGGTATCTGTTGATAAAATAATGACCTGATGGCTCGCATTTGGAAAATAATTTTTAATTAACTTGTTTCTATGTTTCGAATCAAGACGACCTAACGGCGTGTCAATTATGATGGGTAGCTTTCGACCAGAAGTTCTAGCTAAAGCCTCTAAAATTGAAATGGCGTAAATTTGTTTTTCACCTGCAGATAACTCGTTTTTGTCGACTATATGATTATCATCCCTAACGATTTCTACACTAAATGTTTTGGGGTCTATTTTCGCTTGTAATTTAATATCTTCTTTTCGTGCAAGTCTTTCAAAAGAACGAACAAATTCTGTTTCTAAATC
>JAUUYO010000050.1 GCA_030590405.1 Kangiellaceae bacterium | reverse complement strand
AGAGGGATGAGGCTTGCGCCTCACCCTACTCGATATGTCCAGAGATGGCAGTAAACCCATTTGTTATGAGAGCTAAATAATGAAAACTAAAATAATGACTTTAAACAGTTTTGTATTGACCCGCTTGTGGCTTATTTTGCTCATCAGCCTGCCGCTTAAAGCTGAACAAACTGATCAAGCGTTTATTTCAGGAGTCGATTATGAATTAATCGTTAAATCAGGCCCCCAAAATAAGGTACAACTGGCTGAGTTAGAGAGTATCAGCAATATCGAGATATTTTATTGGTACGGCTGTGAGTCCTGTTATCAAGTAGAAGCGGCCATTGCGGAATATTTGCAGCAAAACCCAGCATTGATGAGAAGAACCCCTTTAGTCATGAGGACAGCCTGGCGGCAGCAAGCTTATATCCAGCCACTGATGGCACAACTGACAGAGTTGCAGAATTTACCGACCGTGGTTCAAATCTATCAACAATGTTTAATTGATTGTAACCGGCTAAAGGATTTTGACGCTATTTTGGACTGGTTCTCAGAAAACCTGCCTGAACAACGGCTACCATTGATAGATAAAGAGGTTATTTGGCAAACAGAAAAAAATTACCAAAAAAGAGCGGATTTATTTTCAATTAGCCAAGTACCGACTATTATTATTAATGAAACCTATAAAATCGATGCTAACCGAGCGCAAACCGCTAGACGTTTGGTAGAAATTATTGATTTTTTGATCGCCAGAGAAAGGAATTGATTGGCAACTAAAAACAGGATTAAGCGGTATAGATTGCCTTTTGAGGTTGTGTATCAACAATTTAGAACAAAATCAGCGCCTAAAGCTACTCAGCTATAACTTACAAGTCGGTATAGATAGCCATAGCTATGGTGATTATCTCACTCAAAGCTGGCGCCACCTGTTACCGGATTCTAAGCGTGCTAATAATCTGCGCAAGGCCGCTAATTGGCTATCGGATTTTGATATTGTTGCACTTCAGGAGGTTGATGCCGGGAGTTTACGCTCTCAATTTGTTAATCAGATTGAGTTTTTAGCCCATCAAGGGGGCTTCCCGCATTATTACCAACAGCAAAATCGGCGAGTGGTTGGTTTAGCCGCTCACTCTAATGGGCTTTTGTCCAAATATGCTTCCTGTCATGCCATCCACCATAGATTACCGGGGAAAATTCCCGGCAGAGGTGCATTACAAGTCACCTTTGATACTGGCGAGGCGCAAATACTAGTATTGTCGGTACATTTGTCGCTTAGCCATAAAGCCCGTTGCTTGCAATTAAAGTACATTGCGGAACTGTTAAAAGAAGAATCTTATTTTATTATTATGGGCGATATGAATTGCCCGGCCCAGCAAGTATCCAGAGAATTCAAAAAATTGGGCTTAAAAGTGCAACGGGACACCCATGTCACGCCGACTTTTCCAAGATGGAAACCTAAACACTATTTTGACCAGATCTGGGTGAGTGATTCTTTAAATATCATAAAAACTGAAGTCCTAAACCTGGGGGTATCCGATCATCTCCCCATTTCAATGGAAATTGAAATCCCCAACAAGCTAACTGAAGAGCGAGCGTTTCCCCAAAAATACCTTAACTAAGCAACATGACAATTAATCAATATGACAGAATAAATGGATAATTTAGACCAACAGGATTTGTCCCAACAGACAGAAGGACTATTAAACGTCTGTTCAGAACTTAGACGAGCGCTGTCTCGTTTGAGTTATGTTGGTATGGGATTGAATGATGAAATGGATGGTCAGCTCGCCAAACTTAGAGCGGTAATTAAAAAGGAAGGTGAACTCCAGGAAATAAAAAAAATCATCGATGTCATTAGCAAACTACTGCGAACCCTCGATGACGATTCGAATAACGCCGAGATCGCCGGAGCCAGTCAACAATTAGATTTACTCTCTCAGCTGCTAGATAAGCAACTACCAAAAGAATTAAAAAAAGAGCTTAAACAAGTACAGAAAAAAACCAAAAATACTGATGCCGCAATCATAATGGGTTCAATCGCTGAGGTGATACAATCTTATGTTTTTCAAGTGGAGTCCGATTTAACTCTGGACAAAGCCCCTTCGACAACCAAAAAGAAAACAGGTTTATTCGCGTCGCTTTTTTCCAGTAAGAAAATGCCAGAACCAATCGCCCGGGAAAGCGCGGCAAAAACAAGCGAAACGCCAGTCGATAAACGGCAATCTGAGCCAACCAATTATCTCCCACAAAAAGTCAGAGATTCCTTAAAGCTTTTAATTGACCAGCTCTCTAGCATGGATGGCTATTCTGAAATTGCGGACCGACTCAGTCAGGCAATCGAGAAAATAAGCAAAATAGAGCAACTCTCTTCAATTCTGGAAATGATCACCAACGCATTTATTGAAGTGTCAGATCAAGAACACGTGCAGTTTGAAAAATTCTTAAAAAGCTTGAATATCCGAATAGTCCGAGTCAACGAGTTTATTAACCAGACCCTCCAATTTAGCCAGGGAAGTAACGCTGATAGCAAGCAATTGAATCTGGATTTAAGCAGTAACCTGAGTAACATCAAGGATAGTTTGTCTAACTCGGAAACGCTAAAAGATGCCAAAACCGCAGTTTTCGCTCACATGGATAGCATTACTAACCAGATCAATCAGTATTGCATCAAACAAGAAACTAACAGCGAAGCGCTTATTTCGCAGATGGACCAATTAACTGAGCAACTAAGATCTACCGAAGATGAAGCATCTCGACTCAAAGATGATCTGGCTGAGCAACGGGTTCGTGCCCAAACTGACCCTTTAACAGGTTTACCTAATCGCTATTCCTATAATGAAAGGTTAACCCAGGAATATAATCGCTGGTGTCGCTATAGGAACGCTTTAACCTTAGTGATCGGCGACATCGATTTATTTAAAGAAGTCAATGACAAATACGGCCATTCTTTTGGCGACCAGATTTTAAGAAAGATTGCCGACTGTTTATCGACCGGCATCCGAAAAGCCGATTTTATCGCCCGTTTTGGCGGTGAAGAGTTTGTCATTCTACTTCCCGAAACCAATCTTGTGGATGCTACTCGCGCCATGAACAAACTGCGCCAGGAGATAGCAAAATTGGAAGTGGAGCATAATGATGAACTCGTCTCTTTAAGCATCTCATTTGGTCTTTCAGAATTCGACAAGCATGATACCGCCAAAGATGTTTTTGCCAGGGCCGACAAAGCCCTCTACCGCGCCAAAGAAAAAGGTCGAAATCGGGTTTGCTGCCAAAGGGCAAAAACCTCATAATAGCCTCATCCATTTTCAGCAAGCCTTTTAGCTTGCCTGGTTAAATTCTTATCCAATGTTCATTAGCCCTCTTAACAATCCACTTCATCAGTGGCAGCAAAAACAGCAAATTTTGGATCAGTTAGCTCAAATTGCCGATTTGCCAATCACTTCAGAGTCGCAACAAAGAGAACGACTACTACAACAGTTTTCTGATTTGATTTTTAAGCAATCACTGGATCCGCTATTGGGTGGCCTAGTGATTCAATACGATGATGCAAATGACCTTTATCAAAAGCCATTAATTAGCAATATTTATTTAGCCGAAATGCTGATGGCTGCTGATCAAGTCTTCTATCGGGGAGATTTTTCGTTTATTGGAAAGCTAATTACAGACTATCTGGTTGCTCAACTATTCCAAAGTGAAACCGGACTGATTGACAGCAATCGCTATTTCAAGCTCAAACAACTAAACTGTTTTTTTAGTTATGCAAAATTAAACAGCTTACTCAAGGATAAAGAATATCAGCTTTTGTTAGTACTTACTTCGTCTAATTCGGCTAATAATTCGGATATGGATGGCCTATTAATCACCTACCGCCGCTCACTCAGAGAAGCCGCAGACCGCATCAATATGCACTACAAAGAAGCGCAAATTCTTGAGTTTAGCCTGCTGCAAAAATTGAAAGCGGATTGCAATAAGGAAAATGAGGTCACTGCTAACCCAATAAGCAACTCTTTCGAAGTGAATTGTGAATTGCTGGTGTTGTTCAGTAAGCATTTATTAAACGAATATGATCCGCAAATAGCTAAACGCTCAAAAGAATTATTCGACGCACTTAAGCAGCGACTCAATAATGACTCGTTTGATAGATGTTCATTGGTCAATTTAATATATTCTGGGATCATATTGTTGCAGGTTGATTTTGATCTTGAGATTGTCGCGACAATTGACAGGTTAACGCTATTTCTGGCCAAAGAGCCAACAACCGAAAAACTCAATGAAAAATCAAACTATCAAGAAACGATCATCGAACTTTTTCATCAAAGAAACAACTCAAGCCCTCATTCTTCAATATTTCAGTTGTTATTTTTATCAAAACAGCAGGTCGATTTAGATGTGCATTTAATGGAATTAAAGGCCAAATTTAATCCCTATCGATTGATTTTTTTGGTTTGACCGCCTCGGTGGCGAATCCCTGTTTTTGAAACCCAGGGTCAAGGGCAATTCCCAACTCCGCCTGCTGATTAGTTTCGGTGTCAATACATGCCGCCAGAGTGTTGCGGAGACATTATCGGCTATTTGACTTGAGGCTGATGGCTAAACCCAGTATCCTCAGAGCATCTTTCATTTTTTGCGGTATATAAATCGATGCTCAAAAATAATAGTAAAACTCTCTTAATTATCATTGCTCTGTTAATCACCACATCTCTACAAGCCGCTAAAAAAAGCCTGCTGACACCTTTGATCAATCAGGTAGAATCCAAGGTCATCGACTGGCGTCGTCATTTTCACGCCAATCCAGAACTATCTAATCGCGAATTTGAAACCGCCAAAGTCATTGCCGAACACTTAAAATCTCTCGGCATCGAGGTGCAAACGGGGGTAGCCCACACTGGAGTGGTTGGCATCTTAAAAGGTGGTTTACCTGGTAAAGTGGTTGCCCTGAGAGCTGATATGGATGCATTACCGGTCACTGAAATTGTCGATCTCCCCTTTGCCTCCAAAGTAAAATCAACCTATGCCGGGCAAAATGTCGGGGTGATGCACGCCTGTGGACACGATACCCATGTGGCAATTTTGATGGGGGTGGCCGAAGTGCTGGCCCAGGTCAGGCAAACCATTCCCGGAACCGTTAAGTTTATCTTTCAGCCCGCCGAAGAAGGTGCGCCAGAAGGCGAAGAAGGCGGGGCTGAATTAATGGTCAAACAAGGGGTATTAAAATCGCCGGATGTTGATGCAATTTTTGGCCTGCATATCAGTTCAAAAACCCCGGTTGGGGTGCTCAGTTATCGCCCTGGCGGCATTATGGCCAGCGTGGATGATTTTAGAATTCGAGTCCACGGCAAGCAGGTTCATGGTTCAACTCCCTGGAATGGGGTCGATCCGATTGTGGTTTCCGCGCAAATCATCAATAGTTTACAAACCATCGTTTCGCGCCAAATGCCGTTAACCAAACAAGCTGCGGTGGTCACTATCGGTAGCATTCATGGCGGGGTTCGCTCCAATATTATTCCTGCCGAAGTGGAGTTAATTGGTACCATTCGTGCGCTGGATTCTTCGATGCGAAAACAAATCCACCGAAAAATTCGACAGATCGCCACCAATGTTGCAGCAAGTATGGATGCAACCGTTGATATTGACATTCCCATGGCAAGCTCTTATCCGGTGACTTACAACACCCCGGCTTTGGTCGAGCATATGTTGCCGACGATGCGGCGTCAGGCGGGCGAAAATAATGTGGTATTAATTGATGCCATCACCGGCGCGGAAGATTTCTCTTTTTTCGCCAAAGAAATTCCCGGCTTTTATTTCTTTTTGGGCGGCAAGCCAAAAAATGTCAAAACCAAAGATGCTCCAGCCCACCATACGCCGGAATTTTTTATCGATGAAAGCAGCATGAAATTAGGGGTTAAAACCCTCAGTCATATGGCGCTGGATTATTTAAAAAATTAAATGACTCAGACAATCGATGAAAAGCCAAACCAGCTGATCGCCGACTTTTGGCAGGTGGCCGCTGATTTTTATCAACGGACGCCGGTCAAACAATTGCTGCTGGGTCTGCAAGATGAACATCACTACAGTATCAGTCGTCTATTATTTAGCCTGTGGTATAGCCAAACCTTTCAAAAACTGATTGATGGCAAAAAACTATCTCAGTCGATTGAACAACTAACTAAAGTGGAGCAGTCTGTCACAGAGCTTCGCTCCACCCGACGTACTTTTGAACAAAGTTGGAAAAAGCCCTATCTCGGCAATATTAATATGGCTCGATATCATATGTTAGAAGGTGAATTGTCACTGGAAAAAGAAATCCAGTCGTTACTGGTGATTGGTTTGTGTGACAAACAAGCAGTAAGCGAAACCGCTGTATCTATGGAAACCCTGGTATCTGCGGAAACCCTGGATTTTTTAATTGGCGAAAATATCGAACGGCTTTGCGCGGATAACGTGAATACCAGTGGTTCAACCTCCAATAATTTTGCGATTCAACAGCTTTCTATGCTTTGGATCCAGCAGTAAGATTGATATAATTAACAAATCTATCGATACATAACATCAACAAACCCTAAGCCTATTCCTTTTTTTAGGCAAAAAGAAATCCAATCAAAATGAATGAGTTTGAACAAAGCTGGCAAAAATTTATAGAAACAGGCAATTTCCTGGCCTTCAGTCGTAAATGGGAAAATGGTATCGCATCTGCTCGTCACGCAACGCTCGCCAATGGTCTAAAAATCAGCTTGCTTGATAGCGGGATTTTACAGATCGAGCCAAATAAATTAAGTAGCACCAGCCTGTTAATTTCAAGCGGTATTCATGGCAATGAAACCGCGCCAATGGAAATCGTCGAACAACTTGTGAATGATATCTGGAATGAGCGATTGCCAGTCAATGTACGACTGCTGTTGATTATTGGCAATCCGCCAGCGGTCAATATTGGCAAGCGCTTTGTAGCCCAAAATCTCAATCGATTATTTTCAACCAGATATGCCGATTGTGAAACTCAGGATTACGAAACAGGGCGCGCCCAACTGATTGAAAAAGCGGTCGCTCACTTTTACCAAAGTGATGAGTCTTCAACCTCATCGCCTGTCCGATATCATTTTGATTTACATACCGCCATCAGGCCTTCTCAGTTTGTGAAATTTGTACTCTATCCTTTTATGGATGATCGCCCTTGGGATAAAAATCATATCGCATTTTTTGGCGGCGCGGACATCACCACGGTTTTACTCGGCAACCAACCAGCGGGCACTTTCAGCTACTACACCAGCAATCAATTTGAGGCCTTATCCGCGACCGTGGAACTAGGCAAAGTCAAACCATTTGGCGAAAACCAGATGCAAAACTTCAGCGGCATTAGTAAAAATCTAAAATGTTTAATTGAAGCGAAACCGGTAAAGTCTGTTCCTTTTGATAATGCCGTTTACAAAGTCTTTAAAGTAAAGCAAGAAATTATCAAAGCCAATGATGATTTTAATTTGCTTCTTTCAGATGATGTTAAGAACTTCACGTCGTTTGAAAAGGGTACATTGCTAGCGTCCGATGGAAATGATGAAAAATATATTGTCGAAAACGATGGCGAGGCGATTGTCTTTCCCAATAATAATGTTCCCGTTGGCCAAAGAGTCGGTGTGTTGTTGGAAGAAATTGAGCTTTAAAAATTTGAATATAAAACAATCACCAAGGTAAAACAACCAGGGTAAAAATATTATGAACAAAACCAAAGTATCCATTATTGGCGGCGCGGGTTACGGTGCGGCTGAAATTTTACGCCATATGTTAGTCCGCGATGATGTCGAAGTCTTGCGGGTTTCCAGTAAAGATTTCATCGGCCAGTCGGTTAGCCAGGTTCATCGAAATCTACCTGGTTATGATCACATTAAAATGCAGGATATTACTCCAAAAAAATGTGTAGAAGGTGCCGATGTTGTTTTTTTAGCCATGCCGCATATCATTACCGCTAAAGTCGCTATGGAACTTTTTGATCAGGAGGTTAGAATTATCGATTTGTCTGGCGATTTCAGGCTAGAAAATTTAACCGACTATACTCGCGATTATGCACCAGAACATCCATGCGCCGATCGCTTGGGCACTTTTGTTTATGGCATGCCAGAATTAAACAGCGAAGCAATTAAAAACGCCAAACACGTTGCCAGTCCGGGCTGCTTTGCCACCGGGATCGCGATGGGATTATTACCGCTAGCTCATGCCGGTTTGTTGAAAGAGACCAATGTTCGCACTGTCGCAATGACTGGTTCCTCAGGCTCAGGCGTTAAGCCTCAAGCCGGAACTCATCATGCGGTTCGAGTGAATAATTTAAAAGCTTATAAAGCGCTTCATCATCAGCATCGCGCTGAAATCGTACAAACTTTATCCAAAGCGGGCGCTGCCAATATTTCATTAGATTTTGTGCCAGTATCTGCACCATTAGTTCGTGGCATTTTAGCCGTATCTCAATTAGATTTAGCAGAAGATCAAGATCAAGCAAGCATCCAATCTTTGTATGAAGATTATTATGCCGACCATCTATTAACCAATGTCAGGCCCAAAGGCGCAGCTGCGGAAGTGGTCGCGGTTTCAGGCACAGCCAGAGTCGAAATCAGTATTGAGACGCGCATCGATGAAGATACTGGTAAGCGCACTTTGTGTATCACCAGCGCAATCGATAATTTGATCAAAGGCGGAGCGGGTCAAGCGGTGCAATGTTTTAATCTGATGACCGATAAACCCGCTCATTTTGGATTAGATAACCCAGGCTTGTGGCCATAAGAAGTTTTGAAAAAATCTTCTTGGTAGGAGACCGCTCCTACCGACATATCTTGTCTCATTAAATTAATTTTAAGTTTATTACTATGAATAAAAATCCCGGAAACAAAAAAATTGCCGTGATAAAAGTCGGCGGCGATGTTCTTTTAGACAGTCAGGAAAGTACAGGCCTGGCCAACAATATTAGCCAGCTTCGTGCAAACGGCTGGTCAATTATTGTGCTTCATGGGGGCGGACCACAAGTTAATCGCCTGCAAACTTGTCATGGTTTGGTGGCGAATAAAATTGCCGGAAGGAGAATTACTTCCAAACAAGATTTGCTAGTGGTTAAACAGGCGATCGCTGGTGAAGTGAATGTCAATTTGGTGTCTATATTAAGCAAAGCGGGCCTTCCCGCCTTTGGTTGTCACGGCGCATCCGCAGGACTGATTAAAGCACAAAAAAGGCCGCCAGTTATGATTACCGGTGGCGGCGACAAACCGATTGATTTTGGTGAAGTGGGCGATGTTACTGGAATCAATAGTAAACTTCTTTCCGGATTATTGGAGTTGAATGTGATCCCAGTGATTGCCACTTTAGGCATTTCTAATGAGGGCCAGATCTTTAATATTAATGCCGATACCACCGTGGTTCAAATCGCCAAATCACTCAAAGCTAATTTACTGCTTTTAACCACTCAGGTTGGCGGTGTATTTGTCGATTTGAATGACCCTACGACTCGTATCAATCAGGTCGACCGCAAAAAAGCCAAACAGTTAATCGATGAAGGTATTATTCAGGGCGGCATGATCCCAAAAGTGGAAGAAGCCATGACACTTTTGTCAGAAGGTGTTGAAACAATCGCCATCGTCAGCGGTAAATATTCAGGCGCATTTATGGCGGTGGCAGAAGGTACTGGAGAATACGGCACTCGAATTGTTGCCTAAAAGATTATTTCCCTTTGTTTTTAAATTGAGCCCTGATGGGCTTAACTAAATACAAACCTAATCCAATCCAGATACATACAAAACTTAACAGTTGTGCAAAGCTCAACGACTCATCATAAACCTGAGTAGCCAGAATAAAACTAATCGACGGTGCAATAAATTGCAAAAAGCCCATACCACTTAATGGAATTCTTTTTGCGGCAGTTGCAAACAGGATAAGTGGCACAGCGGTGACAATTCCGCCCGCTATCAATAACAGATCCGTTGAACTGCCAGAGTGAAGAAATAATGCATTATTCTCCACCAAGCTCCAAATAATATAACTGAGCGCGAAAGGTAATGCGATGGTGGTTTCGACCAAAAAACCATTCAGCGAATCGACTTGAAGTTTCTTTTTAATAAAACCATAAATGGCAAAACTGGTGGCTAAACTGAGCGCGATCCAGGGAACCTCGCCATAGTTAATAATTTGATTGAATACGCCTAAAATGACAAAGCCAACTGCGGTCCATTGAAATTTATCCAATTTTTCACCTAAAATAACCACACCCATCACAATCGACATAATAGGGTTAATAAAATAGCCCAGACTGGTCGCCAGGATTTGATCATGAGTCACCGCCCAGGTGAAAATAAACCAGTTGACCGAAATGAGTAAGCTACTGATCAGCAGTCCGGTGAATACACGGTGATTTTTTAAGATATCTAAAAAGCTAATCCGTTTTTTTATTAGAAGCATCAATATTAATGTGACAGGGATCGTCCAGGCAACCCTGTGGGCCAGAATTTCCAGTGCGCTGACATGCTCGACTGCTTTAAAATAAACCGGTCCGAATCCCCACAAGAGAAAAGCTGATAGACCGATTAGCCAGCCGGATAATTCAGATTGTTTTTTCATAAGTGATTATTATTTCGTAAGTGATTATTATTTCGTAAGTGATTATTATTTCGTACGTGAAAATCGGAATCATCCAAGGCAAAAATAGTGGAGGGATTAACCCATCATATAAGTGCCGGTACCCAATGCTATCAAAGTATCTTTTTCATTATGTAATTCCATCCTGACTACCGCGACTTTATTACCGCTTCTAAGCAGTCTGGCTTTTGCGTAAAAAGATTCACCACGACCGGGACGGACATAATCAACTCTTAAATCAATGGTCCCAATTCGTGACATTCTTTTACCGAGTTCTTGCTCGTCGGCATCAGGATATTTGCTCATCATTCCGACCGCTGCCATCGCGCCGCCGACCACATCGAGCGCCGTTGCGGTTACCCCGCCATGCAAAATTTTCTGGATGAAGTTACCGATTAATTCAGGTTTGTTTTTAAAGCTTATTTTGCAACCATCCTGAGCCAATTGTTCAAATTCGAAACCAATTATATTATGAAAGGGGATACTATGGCTAAATACTTTGGTTAAGCGCTCGATCATTTTTTTCATATTTTCGTCGTGTGTCATGATGGGCTATTCTCTTAGAGGAAATCATCTTGATTGGCAAATTCGCCGGAAAACAAGCTATTCTAACCAATAGCTTTGCATCGCACCACTATTATAGAAATATAAAACACATAAATTTCAAAGAGTTACAAAACGGCAGGACTCTTGCTTCAATAAAACCACCTATATTATCAATATTTGTAGCTTTCGATGCCGTTACAGATATGCCGTTACAGACAATGAACATTCAACCGAGCAAATCTCTATTGCTTTGATTGTATCAAAATTGATTGATTCTAATTTAGCCTCGATAAATACCCTCAGATCAGGATAAATAGATTGAACTAATATCCCTCTTAAGCTATCTATACTATAATAATAATGGAGAAAAAAAGAAGTGATAACAAAGCTAAACAGAGGGTGTAACTATGATTTCAATCAGCCGTTTACTATTTATCGTTGCTATTTTATCAGGCTGTGCTAGCCATGGTCTGACCGATACTGAAAGAACGGTACTTTATCAAAACTATATTACAGAGAATAAACTGGAAGAACTTAAGTCGATTACTACCTTTAGATTTGACGGATGGCGAGACCTTGGCAAGGAGCACCTGATCATTTTTACTAACTTTAAAAAACCTTATTTAATTACCTTGAAGAGCCGTTGTATCGACCTACGCTTTTCTCATACGATTGGGATCAACAAAACCAGTAATAGCTTGCATGCAAAATTCGACTCAATTTTTGTGACCCGTTTTCCTGAGCAAAAATGCTTTATTAAAACCATCCATAAATTAACCCGAGAGCAGGCGGATCAAATGAGCGATTTGGATGAGACCAGTAAAGAGCAGCCGAAGGATGCTAGTAAATAACTTGCTAGCCAAAAGATATATCGAGACTAATTTTAGTAATATGAATTAGCAACGGATTAAGAATCTAAATTCGCGAATGGTAAATGAGATAAAGTTCAGGTTCAGTTATTTTTTAGCGCTTCAAACAATAGTTTTAACATGTTCATAATTGAGCATTTTTTCATCGACTGCAAGCAAGAGCCGATGCCATTCGAGCCAATACAGCAATCATTCTATCTGCGGGCTGATTGAAGGTAGGACTCCATTACAATCCTATCCCCAACAGAGTATCGCACAATCATCCTTAAGTATCTCTATTTGCTACTTGGCTTAACTTAATAGCATTGTTATTTAGTTACTCTATGCTGTTAAACTAAACCCAATACTCAGCATGGACCCATAAAAATGCAAAATAATCGGAATCAAATTCTTCAATGGGCGGAATCCGGTCAATTTGAAGAACAAGAAATAGATCAAGTCATACTAGTCGCCCAAGCCGAGCCACAACCAACGGAATGGATCGATTTCTTAAAAATGGGGCTTTTATGGTCGGCGATGATTTCGCTTTGCTGCGGAGTAATTTTTTTCTTCGCTTATAACTGGCAAGATATGGGGCGCTTTACCAAATTTACCTTAGTCGAAATGGTGATGGTGATGTCCACTTTAGCTTACATCAGGATCGCATCCACAAAAACACTCACCTCAGCGACCTTAATGGGCATGACACTTTTCACTGGCGCTTTATTAGCACTGGTCGGGCAAACCTATCAGACTGGCGCCGATCCCTGGCAGCTTTTTGCGGCCTGGGGTTTGTTAATGCTGCCTTGGGCTTTTGTCGCGCGCGCCAGTAGCTTGTGGATCGTGTGGGTAGCACTGGTCAATCTGTCAGTGGCGCTCTATTTGGAGATTTCTCATGGGATATTCGGTATTTTATTCACAGAAGAAGTCGGCATCTGGGTATTTGCTTTACTGAACAGCTTATTATTATGTGGCTTTGAATATCGCTCTTTTGTTCAAATCAGAATTTCAGCTAAGAATAAAAAAATGTCAGAGATAAGCAATCGTTACGTCAATCAATTATTGGCGGTCATTGCAGGCGCTGCTACGACATTTTTAGCGCTGTGGTCAATATTTGAATATAAGGTTGAGCTAGTTGGATTTGTTTTTTATGTGCTCTGGGTAGCTGCTGCATTTTATATCTATCGCTATAAAATTCGCGATCTCTTTGTTTTATCGGCAGTTTCACTCAGCGTTATTGTGGTTATTATCAGCCTGTTGGTTAAAGCGATTGATAACAGCATGGATGACGGCGGATTTTTGTTAATCAGTTTTGCCATTATTGGCCTGTCTACTTTAGCGGGTATCTGGTTGAAGAATTTATCCAAAGAATTTAATCAATCTCCAAACGATACTGGCTCAACTGATTTAAATGACACTCAAGCGGAGGATTTATAATGCAACCTTCGATGAATCAATCAGACGTCAATCTTTGGTCACAATTAAAACAATCTAATTTGGTCCAGGGCGACATGCCCGTTTCTCAAACAAGTGATACTCCTTGGTATATTCGGACCATGCAAGGATTTGCTGGTTGGATAGCGGCCTTTTTTCTGCTCGGTTTTTTTGGCACCGTATTCGCTTGGATTTTTGATCGCGAAAGTGCCTTTGCATTGATCGCCATTGGACTGGTCGGAAATACGATTGCCTACGCCATATTTAGAGCCAGTGGTAAAAACGAGTTTTTACATCAATTAGGTTTAGTGTTTAATTTGTGCGGCCAACTGATAGTTGCCTGGGGTATTTATGAAGCCACTCGCTCATTTAAAGCCGATTACTTTTTTATCCTTTTTATTTACCAGGTCATTTTGGTATTTGCCATTCCTGATTTTACCAGTCGGGTACTGACAACCTGGTTTGCTATGTTTGCGTTATTCGCAGGTTTTAGCAGAATGGGCATTTTTAATCTTGGCGCGGCGATGGCTAGCGTGATGTTTACTTTTGCCTGGGTGAATGATCTTAAATGGCAAAAACTCAAAAATATTTGGGAGCCGATCGGCTATGGTTTGGCGTTATCGATGTTGCAATTTAATGGTCAATTATTATTTGGTAGAGAATTTTATTGGTGGTATCAATCCAGCCATCTTGATTGGCTTAATTTGTATTCTTATTGGCTAAGTGAATTTCTGATCGCGGCAATTTTTATCAATATACTGCTGAAAATAGTTAAACAATACCAGATAAAACTTCAATCACACGCGGGTGCATTAATTATCGCCAGTGGTCTGTTAATTATTCTGATGGGATATTTTATTATCGGTACCAGCGGCGCTTTATTATTGCTATTGATTGGATTTATCAAACAGTGTCGATTGTTAATTAGTTTAGGCCTGGTTGCCCTGCTTGGTTTTATTTCCTGGTATTACTACAATCTGGATCTAACCTTGCTGACTAAATCGATGATACTTATCGGTTTTGGGTTGTGTTTTTTTATTGGCTTTTATTTATTGAGTGTATTCAGTGGTGGCAAACGCTTATCACTGGATAACCTTAAAACCAAATATCAAATGGATACCAACAAATGGATTGCGGTTGGTAGTATGCTCCTGGTCCTTATTTTGGTGAACTTCAGCATTTATAAGAAAGAGCAAATTCTCGAACAGGGTCAAATCGTTTTATTGGAATTAGCCCCTGTTGACCCTCGCTCCTTGATGCAAGGCGATTATATGCGCTTAAGATTTGCGATTGAAAATACATTGTTAGAAAAGAAAGATGATGATACAGGTTCAGGCAATAGAACGAGTGGATATTTTATCGTTGGCTTAGATGAAAATAATGTTGGCACTTTTGCTGGAATTGTTAATGGAAAAGCGCTATCCGACAATCAGGTCAAAATGCAGTTTAGAATTCGTCATGCTCAAATTCAATTGGCAACTCATGCATTTTTTTTTCAGGAAGGGACTGGTGCTGAATATGAAAAGGCTCGCTATGGCGAGTTCAGAGTTGACTCAAATGGGGAATTATTACTCAATAATTTGAGGGACGAATCATTTAAAATTCTGGGATTTAATCGGCCGAGTAATTAATTATAGCAGGGTGGGGCAACGCACAAACTTTTTGTAATGATGATTGTCGTAGGTCGTGGGTGAGTTTACAAATTCCAATATTGATAGTTTAACTTTAGTGCGCAGGCTTAAGTTGATAATTTAGAAAAAAGTATCCACTTTCTTAAAAGGTGGTTTTGATTCCCCCTGGAAGGAGGCCTTTGGTATTTTAATAGCTCTTACCTCATCGTACCAGTTTTCAGAAAATCTGATGGTAGGTCTTCTGCCGTTTAAAAATCGGTTAAAACAGTATATTCCAATTAACAAATGAGTCTGAAAGAAGTGGAGTCATTTAAGCCATATTTCTATCGGGTTCAAAGATCTGATTAAATAATTTCCTTCGTTCTTTTTGAAGTAATTCTGCCGCTTCATT
>JAUUYO010000181.1 GCA_030590405.1 Kangiellaceae bacterium | reverse complement strand
TTGGTTGCAGAAGAGCTAAAAAACTGCATTGAAAAAAACATGCTTAAGCTGCCAGAAAACCAGCTCGCAGCCTTAAGGCTAAGAGATTCGGCGGGACTTTCTATGGATGAGTTATGTAACATCCTCGAAGTCAGCTCTTCTAATGTGAGAGTCCTTTTACATAGAGCCAGAGATAAAGTGTTACGCGTGATTGACCATTTTCAAATAACAGGAGAGTGCTAATGCTGCCAAATTGTAAACAGGTTGCAGAGCAAGTCTCTGAAAATATTGATCAACCCTTAACCGGAATGCGTTGGCTAAAGTTTAAGTGGCATCTGCTTTTGTGCGCTTACTGTCGTCGCTATAATAAGCAACTGGTTATATCCAGCAAAACGGTGGAATCAATGGGTGATGAGTTACAGCCCAGCCAAGTGTTACGCGAAAATGTCACTCGGAGCTATCAAGAAATACATTGTGAGCACAAGCATGACAACTAGTGCCTTTGAATTATGAAAGAGCAACAGACCCTAAATTGTAGCTCTATTCCCACATAGGGATAGAGCAATTACCTTTTCCTTTAGAACAAGCCTGTCTCCTTTAGAGTAACCTTATCAGGGTTTTGACTTTTGCAGCGTCTCAGGGATTTCAAAATCACCCTCTGCAGTGACTAACTTATCATCTTCAAAATGCAAGATGAGTTTTTGGGTTTTGTCATTTTGGTCAATTCGGCTTTGATAAGTATATAAGTAAATCCATTTATCATCGGAAAAACTATCATCGACCACTGGGTTGCCTAACACAAATACCACCTGATTCTTACTTAACTCTGGACGTAGTTTGTCAATATCCTTTTGCGCAAGAATATTGCCTTGTTGAATATCTAAGGTATATACACACGAAGACAAAAAAAGAACGAAAACTATGAGTAACTGCTTAACCATGAAAATACCTGTATTTTGATGTATATCTCTGGATGGTCCCAGATTAAAACATTGTCGCCCGATATAAAACTCAGCGTAACTGCAAAGTGGCTATCGATATGGGCGTATTCTATATGAATTTATGCAAAACGGGGTAAAAAAAGCTTATAATGCCCGCAAATGCACAAATAACCTATAATCCTAAGTCTTGTGTTTAGCTTATTCAGCTAATCTTAGGGCTACCTTATAATAGTCAGTCTAATTTCAAAATAATTCCATTGATGGACTATTTTTTTACCAGGAGCTAATCATTGAGCAACCAACAACTTAAAGACGCCGGATTAAAGGTCACTTTACCACGAGTCAAGATCCTTAATATGTTAGAGCGCTCCGTCGAGCGTCATTTAAGTGCGGAGGATGTCTATAAATTGTTACTGACCTCCGGTGAGGATGTTGGGTTGGCCACTGTTTACCGAGTGTTAACCCAATTTGAATCCGCAGGTCTGGTGAGCCGCCATAATTTTGAAGATGGCCATGCGGTCTTTGAACTCAGTAGCGAACACCACCATGACCACATGGTTTGTGTCGAAACCAATGAAGTGATCGAATTTATCAATAAAGAAATCGAAGTACTGCAGCATAAAATAGCCGATGCACATGGTTACGAGCTGATTGATCATAACTTAGTGTTATATGTAAAAAAGAAAAAAAGTTGACCGAAGCGGAGTAAATTGGTTACAGTCAAATCATATGAAAATCACACTGATGCTTATTGGTTTCTTTTTTAATTTTCCCGGTTTTTCTGGGGAGAGGTGATTGCTATTCAAAAGTGGTACGGAATATCAAAAACCTCCTAAATCGGAGGTTTTTTTATGCCCAGGGATGGACGGTCTACGACAATAAAATATTTTTTTGGAAAACAATATGAATCCATCAAAACCAGATAACAACACCAAACCGGTAAAAGCTATCAGCGGGTTAGGTGATATCCGAGAAAAGATCTCTGAGTTAGACGATCAATTGTTGCATTTACTCGGTCAGCGGCGTGAATTTAGTCGCAAAGTGGCAAAGCAGAAACAGTTTATGGATAAACCGCTGCGCGATCAAACCCGTGAGCGCGAACTGCTTGAATCCTTAGTCAAAAAAGCCAGCCAAAGCGGCCTGGATTCACACTATGTTACCCGACTGTTTAATACCATTATTGAAGATTCAATTCAATTTCAACAAGATTATGTGCAGTCGATTAATAATCCTGATCTGAAAAATAATGTAGGGAAATCGCTGGCAGTACTCGGCGGTAAGGGGGCTTACTCTTATCTGGCTGCAAAAAAATATTTTTCCAACAGTGACAACACTTATCTGGCCTGTGGCTCATTCGAAAAAGTCTTAAACAGCGTGCAGTCAGGTAAAGTCGACTATGGGGTGATACCTATTGAAAACACCACTTCCGGTGGTATCACCGAAGTCTATGATTTGTTATTAGAATCAAATTTAACCATTATCGGTGAAGAAAAATATGCGGTAAAACACTGTTTAATCGGCAGTAAAGGTAGCCAGCTAAAAAATATTAGCTGTATCGCTGCCCATCCAGAGGCGAGTCGTCAATGCAGTAAGCACTTAAAAAAACTGGTTTCAGCCAATATTAGTTTAGTTCAAAGTACGGCCCATGCGCTGGAGTTGGTTGCCAAGCAAAAAACACCGACGATCGCAGCGATCGCCAGTGAAGAAGCAGCCCGATTATTTGGCCTGGAAGTGCTAAAAAGTAATATTACCAACCAAACAGAAAACATCACCCGATTTTTAGTGCTGGCACGATCGCCAATCAAAGTTTCACTATCAGTCCAATGCAAAACGTCGATCGCGCTTTCAACTGGTCAAAAGCCTGGTTCGTTAGCGGAAGTGTTAAGCTTGTTTCGCGATGCCGATATTCCTCTTAGCAAATTAGAATCCCGGCCGATCCCTAACAAACCCTGGGAGCAAATGTTTTATATCGATTTGGAAGGAAACATTAGCGACAAAAATGTTGAAAATACCCTTGAATCATTATCAAGGCTTTGCCTGTTTTTACGGGTGCTCGGCAGCTACCCTACCGAAGATATTTCCGCTACTCAGGTTTCACCGCAGAGTTTGGCCAAAGCCAAATTAGACACCCTTGACCGCCAAAACGACAGACCGGCGGAAAAGCAACCTGGCGATCAATCGCGATTAAGCCAAACACTGCAAAAACCAAGAAAAAGCTACCATTTGACCAGCCGGGAACATAAGCCAGAAGATACCTTGATTGAAGTCAAAGGCACTAAAATCGGCGGTGATAACTTTACGGTTTTGGCAGGACCTTGCGCGGTGGAATCTTTGTCGCAGATCATGTCTTGTGCTAAACATGCCAATGAAACCGGGGTGGCGATTTTACGTGGTGGTTGTTTTAAACCGCGCACCTCCCCTTATAGTTTTCAAGGATTGGGGTTTGAGGGACTGGACTTTATCCAACAAGCCGGTGAAAAATATTCGATGCCGATCATTACCGAGGTGATGAATACCGAAGATGTTAAAGCGATTGCCAAGCAAGCTGATATGTTGCAGATCGGCGCGCGCAATATGCAAAATTTTTCATTATTGAAAGCGGTCGGCCAGATTAATCGCCCAGTGATGTTAAAACGGGGGTTGATGGCTTCGCTGGAAGAATTACTGAATGCGGCGGAATACATTCTCACCCAAGGTAACATGCAAGTTTTTCTGTGTGAGCGAGGTATCCGTACTTTTGAAACCGCTACTCGAAACACCCTTGATCTCAGTGCGGTGCCACTACTCAAACAAATGACTCATTTACCCATTATTGTCGATCCCTCGCATGCGGTTGGCAAAAGAGAGTTGGTGATACCGATGGCTAAAGCGGCTAAAGCGGTTGGTGCTCATGGCTTGATGATTGAGTTTCACCCTAATCCGGAAGAAGCTTTAAGTGATGGCCCCCAAGCACTCAGGTATGCACAATTTGCGGAATTAATGAGCGATCTTTATCACAGTTAAAACTACTAAACAAACGGGTTCGACAGTAACGATTAAAGCAGAATATTACTATTTTCAAGAATAGTCACTTTTTCATCATCCCCCAACAATGAGCGCATCCCTTCGAGGGCATTGAGCCTTTCTTCAGAAGCCGCCCAAGCAACCCATGCATCATTATTTTCCCAGCTTGAGATAATGATCGCATGTTGGGGGTTATTTTTTTCCTGCAATAACTCACCTGCAATAAATCCATTCACGGTATTGGCTTTTTTTCGTGCTCGGTGGATAAGCTCTAAATACTGGTCCACACAGCCATCACTAATTTTTCGTTCAATAATTACTCTTATCATTTTATTGCCTGTACCTTAAGTTAGAAATAGCGAATTTTAGAGGTAAGCTGAAGACTGATAAAAGGTCAACAGGCGTTAATGCTTGGTTCTCAGCGTATCGATCAAATTGTCTTCCAGGTCGACTCGTTTGGCGATTGCCTCACCGAGCACAGACAGATCGGCGTCAAATCCTTCCATCGGATTATCTTTTTTATTGACGCGGTTAGAATACTTTTCATTAAAATTAACAACAATATCCGTTGTTTTAGAAATATCAGGGTAGAGCTCATTGAGTAGATCGATACTGGTTGGCCCGTGGATCTCACAATCATTGACGATTTGTTCATACACTTCAAAATGCCCTGCAGAAACATAATCAATCAAAATATCGCAAAACAGATTGATTTGAGTATTATCAGGTAATTGGGTCTGGTTTTTGTAACCTGATAATTTACAATACAGCACAATCACCTGACTACGCTCGGCTAGCCAATCGTCAACGGCGGTAGTCTTGCATTTTAGTTGTTGTTTTTGTTCAACTTGGTTTTCCAGCATAATACAGCGACTCTCATAAGATTTATAACTCAAAACACCCAATTACATTTTTACCATACTATCAGCATAGAAAAAACTTTATTTTACTTTAAATTCACAAAAATATTTTACAAAACAACCAATAAGCATTAGAGTTTTTTAGTAACAAGCCGATATTTGTTTATTTTTATTGCACAGAGCCTATTATAAAGGACCGCCTATGCAGCCAATCAATCCACTCAAAAGCCAAGCTCGCTCGCAGTTTGCCAAGCACTGGTCGGTGCGCGGCTTTATTGCCAGCTTGATTATTATCGCGGCGTTACTTCCGGCAGCCAGCGCACTCAGTATTAATTTTTGGTTAGACGGTTATTTTAACTGGAATGAGGCGATGCTGGAACTGGGGGTCGCTTGCATGACCCTGGCGCTGATTGCTTACCCAACCTTTTACCTGTTGCGCTGGGAAGGCGAACAGGCGCATCGCTGGGATGAAACCAAACAAGATTTTCTAGTGCTGATGGATCAAGCCATTGATATGGTGATTTTGAGCAGCCCACAAGGGGTGATTAAAGAGATAAATCAACGCGCCTGTGATTCCTTAGGCTACAGCAAAAATGAACTTCTTAAGATGTCGACGCTCGACCTGGATATCGATTGCCATTTACACCGGAATCCTGATCTAGAAAAAGCACTAAGGGATGGTAAAGATGTTTTTTATGAGACTATTTTTCGGAAAAAAAATGGTCAAAAAATCCCGGTAGAGAGCCGTGCGCGAATGGCTGGCTGGCTTGAAACACCTCATTATATCGAGTTTATTTCTGACATCTCACATCGGCGTGAGGCAGAAGAAAGGCTTCATCAGTCACACCAGGCTCTGGAAAAGACCCGCAACTTGTTGGAAATCAAAATCGCAGAACACTCTAGCGAAATTAAAAAACAAAAACACGGTAGAAAAATCGCCGAGCAACAATTTGATGCCATCCAAAATTATCTGGCTAAACTCATCGATTCGATGCCTTCTGTGATTATCGCATTGGATATCGACAACATCGTGTTGCAATGGAACAGGGAGGCTGAGCAAATGACAGCAATCCATGCGGAATCGGCAATTGGTAATGATTTATCGGCACTCTATCCCACGCTCGTTCAGAAAATCAGAGCCGCCAGGCAGCATGGTGATTTATTGACTCAAACTCTAACCTTTCGGTTTGATCAGGAAATCAACTTATCCATGCGAACTCTGGAAGTCATGGTTTATACGATTTATGCGGAGCGTACTCAAGATCAGGGTAAAGTCATTCGGATCGATGATGTCACCGATAAAGTCAAAATCGATGAAACCTTAGTGCAAACTGAAAAAATGCTGTCACTTGGCGGGCTGGCGGCAGGCATGGCTCACGAAATCAATAATCCGTTAGGTGCCATTATGCAAAGTGCGCAAAATATCAAACGCAGGCTAAGTCTGGAGCTGAGCCGAAATCATACCATCGCCGCACAAAACAATCTTGAAATTGAACAAATCATCCAGTTTATCCAACAACAAAGTATCGACACCTTTCTTGATGGTATTTTGGCGTCTGGAAAAAGAGCCGCCAGTATTGTCGGCGATATGCTCAGTTTTGCCAAACCAGGCACCCATGAATCGAGCCATGTCAATTTGATCGAGGTACTAGACGCTGCAGTCAGATTGTCTGCTAAAGATTACAACCAGAAAAAACAATTTGATTTTAGGAATATTCAAATTCGTAAAACTTATTCGCCTAACATTGGTCAGGTGTTTGCCCAAAAAAACCAACTGGAGCAAGTGTTTTTAAACCTGCTAATCAACGCTGCGCAAGCGCTGGCCACAGAAAATATTGATGATCACCCTCCTTTAATCGAGCTAATTATCCGGCGGGAAGGCAGTAATGCGGTGATCGAAGTCATCGATAATGGACCCGGTATGGGGGAAGACACCAGAAAGCGTGTCTTTGAACCTTTTTTCACCACTAAAGATGAAAAGACCGGCACTGGTTTAGGGTTATCAGTTTCTTATTTTATTATTTGTGAGCAACTGAGCGGAGAATTATCCGTTGAATCTCAGCCCGGCAAAGGTTGCCGTTTTAGCATTAGATTACTATTGGTCATCAATGATGATAAACCTGAAACGCCTCACGATG
>JAUUYO010000190.1 GCA_030590405.1 Kangiellaceae bacterium | reverse complement strand
GCTAAATAGTTTTTAAATTGTATCCTAACGCCTAATCACCTTCAACCTTCATGGTGCGAGTTAATAGCTCTTTCGCCGCAATTTTAGGATCTTGGCCTTTGTAGATAATATTATAGATTGACTGGCAAATAGGCATATCAATTCCATAGGACTTGGCAAGATTATAGACTTCCTTGGTATTTCTGACCCCTTCGACGACCTGACCAATGTCTTTAGCCGCTTGTTCCAGTGAAGCCCCTTTACCGATCGCCAGTCCAAAACGGCGATTTCTTGACTGATCGTCGGTACAGGTCAAAACCAGATCGCCTAATCCAGCCATGCCAGTAAAGGTTTCAATTTTTCCGCCCAGTTTACCGCCGAGTCGCATCATTTCTGCCAGACCGCGGGTGATCAATGCGGTCCGGGCGTTGGAGCCAAAACCTAACCCATCGGACATGCCAGCGCCGATGGCGATAATATTTTTGATCGCGCCGCCAAATTGTACTCCGGCCAGATCGGAGCTTAGGTAAACGCGAAAGGTTTGATTCACCAGTCGCCGGGTCATATCGGCAGCAAATTGGCCATTATCCGCCGCCAGAGTGATCGCCGTTGGCGAGCCGATGGCAAGCTCTTTAGCAAAAGTAGGTCCAGACAAGACTCCTTTGGGATTACTCTCACCAAATAATTCACTTATTTGATCGCAAAGGAAATGCCCGGAACCCGGTTCTAAGCCTTTACATGCCCAAGCGATCCTGACCTCTTTGGTTTGGTATTGCTTAATTTGTGACAAACTTTGCTGAAAGGCGTGGCTTGGAGTCACGATCAAAATATCTTCGACGTCTTTGATACAATCTTCAAAAGAGTCGAACAACTCAAGTGATTTAGGTAAGGGAATATCTGGCAAATATTTTTGATTAAAGCCAGAGGCTTTCATTGCAGCGATCTGCTTACTGCTGCGCCCCCATAAGCGAGTTTGATTGCCATTGTTGGCCAGTAAAATAGCCAACGCGGTACCAAAAGATCCAGCTCCAAGTACCGCGATTGGATTTGATTGAATATCAATCATAAAGCAAGATTTACCAGAACTTACTGGATAGTCGTTGCTTCAGGGTTTGGCTCGGCATTCCCTTCTGCTTCGGCTTGCGCTTGCTGCATTTTTTGGATAAAGAGTGCCTGGAAGTTAATAGGTGCTAACTGTACGGCAGGGAATCCGGTGCGACCAATTAATGATGCAATGGTTTCACGCACATAAGGATAAAGGGTTTCAGGTGCCATAACGCTAAGAGTATGTTGTAACTGCTGCTCGTTCACATTTTTTAACAAAAAGATGCCAGCTTGCTGAACTTCGACCAAAAAGACTGTTTTGTCTTCGTTTTCAGCTTTAACAGAAATGGTCAAGATCACTTCGTAGTTATCATCAGCGACGATACGAGATTTGCTGTTCATTTCCATTTTGATTTGTGGCTTATACTCAACTGAAAATAATTCAGGCAAGTTTGGCGCTTCAAAAGAAATATCTTTTACATAAATTCGCTGGATTGCGACTTGTGGGAGATTTTGTTGTTCTTCGCCACTGGCGGCTTCCGGGTTTATATCTATTTGGTCAGTCATAACTGCTTTCTCTACTTATTGAATGTGTGAATGTTTTCTAAATCAATTGCAGCAAACGAGTATTTATTTGGTACAAACATTTGATTTAGCTCATAAGAACCAATTTACCGATAAAGCTTAAAATTGAATTCGTCTATTTTTGTTTCTATTAGCTGATTGTTATTTTTTTATCATTAAATCAGCGCGTCATTGAGCGCGCTGATTTGTATCTATTTAACAACTGGCAAATTGTCCCCGACCCACGAATTCATACCGCCTGTTAGCTTAAAAACTTGTTCTATCCCTGATTTTTTAAGGATGTTACAGGCACCAATCACCGAGATCCCATTGGCACAGACCATAATGATGGGAGTATTTTTATATTTTTCAAGGTCTGCAAGCTTATCTTTTACTTTTGACTGGGGAATATTGATCGCGCCGTGAATATGCCCCTTATTAAAATCTGCCTGAGGACGAATATCGATCACCACCCCATTTTCACGGTTGACCATATTGGTCAGCATTTGGGTATTCACCGATTTAGGTGCGGCAGCCATTTGGCGAAACTGAGTGATTGCTAAGACGATGGCAACTACCAGCCAGGCTGAAGACAGCGCCAGATGAGCTTGGGCAAATTGGATTATTTCGTTCATTTTGTTCCTACCAAAAAAGTAATCAAAGTGTCGCAGAGGTTAGCGGTTGGAGCAACCATGAGTAATCTAGAAATCATCTGGATTTTGCGAGGAAGGGCATTATACACGGAGTTTAAGCGGTAATCTAATTGTAACTATTCTGCTTAACTCTAAAATTCGCCGTTTCTTCGTTCAAAAATGATTACATAAACGCGTATGCTCACATTTCTTGCCTCAAATTGACAAATTTTAGAATTAACCTGAATAGTTCATTAAAGCTAGTAGAACCACGGCTAAGTAGCTTCAACCTTAAGTGTTGCGCCATCCGAGTCAGTCACCGCGACCAGAGTGTCGACTGCTAAATCTGGTCCCTCCACCCGCCAAAAGGTATCTTCGATTTGAACTCGGCCAACCCCATTGGTAATCGATTCCACCAGCGGGATACGTCGTCCTACCAGGGCTTTTCCACGCTGATTAAGGGTGCCTGCTTCGGTATTATCATCGGGGCTTTTATTTCTGAGCTTTTTCCAGGCAAAAATACTGACAAAAGAAACCACCGCAAAAATAACGATTTGCCAATCCCAACTTATCTCAGGAAATAAATAAAGAAGCCCCCCCACTAGCAAGGCCCCGGCACCAAACCACATTAAGATTGCGCCGGGCGCGAGCATTTCCAGAATTAATAGCAAAAATCCCAGGACGATCCAATGCCAATAAACTAAACTGTCTAACATACGATTCTCCCCCCTTATCCTTTGGTCATACCGGCAGCTTTAGCCAGTTCGGCAATACCGGCAATCGAGCCAATCACTGAGCTGGCTTCAAGTGGCATCATCACCAGTTTTGAGCTTTCACTTTTGCCGATTTCGGTCAGCGCTTCAATGTATTTTTGTGAAACGAAGTAATTGATCGCCTGAATATCACCGTCTGCAATCGCTTTGGAGACCATATTGGTGGCGGTCGCTTCTGCCTGGGCCTGGCGTTCTCTGGCTTCAGCTTGTAAAAAGGCGGCTTGTCTTTCGCCTTCTGCCTGACGAATTTCAGACTCTTTTTGACCTTCCGCTTTTAAGATAGCGGACTGTTTAAAGCCTTCGGCTTCGAGAATATTCGCTCGTTTGATCCTTTCCGCTTTCATCTGTTGAGCCATCGCCTGAACCAGGTCTTTGGGTGGTAGGATATCTTTAATTTCAATTCGGGTGATTTTTACGCCCCAGGGGTTGGTCGCTTCATCGACGATACTCAGGATTTTGGCGTTGATAGAATCTCGTTTGGATAACATTTCATCTAAATCCATCGAACCCAGCACCGTTCGCATATTGGTGGTTACTAAATTCTGCATCGCCCTTTCTAAATCATTAACCTCATACATCGCTTGCGGTGAGCTAACTATTTGATAAAAACAAACGGCATCAATCGTGACTGTGGCGTTATCTTGTGAGATAACCTGTTGCTCTGGGATATCTAATACTTGTTCCATCATATTAACCTTGGCTCCTATCGTTTCAATAATGGGGGTAATCCAGTTAAAACCAGGTCGCAGGCTCTTGGTATATTTTCCAAATCGTTCTACGGTAAATTCATATCCCTGCGGGACTGTTTTGGCTCCTAAAAAAACCAGAAATATAATTGCGCCTAAAATTGCTAATGCTATATAGCCACTATCCATCGTTCTTCCCTCTTCAAATTATTAAATTTAATCAGTCAATTAACCAGTTAGCCTAAGTTTTGACAATAAATCAAGCACTAACCGATTGAATTTGTGCCAGTACTCCGAAAGGAGTGATTTGGCTAATTTAACGAACAGGCTTTTCAGATATTCCATTTACAGATATTTAAAGCTATGATGCGGTAAAATCATAAGCGAATACACTATCAGGACGTCATCAATGAATCTCATTAAAAACTTACCTTTGATAATCTTTTTTTTAAGTTTCTCGATTAGTGCCAAGGAAAAAGAAGTCATTATCGATAGTCAACATGTCAAAGACAACATCTATATGCTTAAAGGGCAGGGCGGCAATATTGGCCTGTCCACTGGCAAAGATGGACTGTTTATGATCGACGATCAGTATGCGCCTTTGTCAGAAAAAATCACTTCGGCCATCAAGGAAATATCTGCCAGTCCAGTCAAGTTTTTGATCAATACCCACTGGCATGGCGACCATGTTGGTGGTAATCAAAACTTTGCTCATAGCGGCGCAATCATCGTCGCGCATAAAAATGTGCGTAAGCGAATGAGTAGTGAGCAACTCATCAAATTGTTTAATAAAAAGGTTAAGCCCAGTCCCGATTCGGCCTTACCAGTGATTACGTTTGCCGATGAAATCGAGTTTCATATCAATGGAGAAATTGCCCAGGTGATCCATATGCCTCACGGTCATACCGATGGCGATTCGATTATTTGGTTTAAGGGCTCGAATGTGATCCATATGGGGGATTTGTTTTTCTCAGGAACCTTTCCTTTTATTGATATTTCATCTGGCGGATCAATTGACGGGGTGATCAGTGCAGTGAACTGGGTGCTGAAAAATGCCAATCGAGACACCCGCATTATTCCCGGCCACGGACCACTTTCAACTATGGAAGATTTACTGGCCTATCGAAATATGCTGGTTGATGCCAGAGAAAAAGTCAGCCAGGCGATTAAGGGCCGTGGCGATCTGGAAAGGATTAAAGGTGAAAAAGTGTTGGAACAACTGGCGACTAAATGGGGCAATGGTTTTATTAAACAAGATGCTTTTGTTGAAATTATTTTTGAGAGCTTAAATTAATAACTGCGTGATGTAGAATGGAGGTTAACCCATTCTACTTTTTCAACATACTGACCAAGGCCCATATAATACTAGGATATTATCACTGCAGTCTCATCTAAATTATTATTATTGTTATCAAGTAACTGAAAGTAAGTGAAACCTATTTTTAAAGAATCACCATCGTTTAGTTTTTCTTTTACGACGGGCTTTCCATTTAATTCAGTCCCATTGGTACTTTTAAGATCTTCAATAAAAAGCAGTTTATTACCATCTAAAAAAGGATCCGCTTCAGCGACTATTCTGGCGTGTTTAGAACTCACCGATTGATCATCAATTTGAATATCGCAATCTTTCGATCGGCCCAAAATGATAACTTCTTCAGTCAGTTCCCATTTGTTGATAATTACATCTTCAACGATCAGTGCAAGGTATGCCATGTTTAAATTCCAATTAGATTTTGATAGGTATTTTTCTAAATTTATTTTTTAGCCTGGATTAACCCGAATACTGCCAAAAGTAATATTATCTTTACTGCCTTGGGTAACGGCTTTTTTGACTAATTCATTACCAATTTCCTGCCCTTTTGAAATCTTTTTAATACTCGACTCAAAAGATTCTAAAGAGAGACTATCATGTAAACCATCGGTTGATAACAATAAAATATCGTGTTCGTAAATTGTTACTTGTCTGGTGTCGACATCGATACCTTTTTTGACCCCGATGGCTCTGGATAACATGTTTTTATTATTGGATGCCTCAGCCTCTTTTTGACTAATCGCCCCTTTGTCTAATAAAGCTTGTATCATGGTGTGATCAATGGTCAGTTGAATCAGGTTATCTGGTTTAATTTTGTCAATTCGATAGCGATAACACCGGGAGTCTCCTACCCAACCAAGATAACATTGTTGTTGATGAATAATCGCCAAAACGGCGGTTGTGCCCATTCCTTTCTGTTCAATATTTTTTTGTGCCTGCGCAAATATTTTATTGTTAGCTCGGTTTAATTCAATTTCGATCCAGCAGAGCCAGTCTTGACTGTTAAAATCATCAAGGTTGTTAAACGCAGTTTCTATTTCATCAACGAGTAATCCACTAGCCACCTCTCCGGCGAGATGCCCTCCCATACCATCGGCGATAACCATCCAGGCAAGGTTACCATCATCGGCCAAGCCAAATTTGATAGCATCTTCATTGTTAGGTCTGACCGCCCCTTGATCGCAGATTGATTGAAAACTAAATTTTATCGCTGGGAAAACTTTCATGATAGCGGCGACTTTTTATAGTCCCTCTTTAATGCATTGATCAGAGCTTGCTTAAACTCCTGCATGCTCTGAAATCGTTTATCAGCATCTTTCTGTAGCGCTTTATTGGTAATTCTTGCAGCACTGGAAGGTAATTTTTTATTCCACTGTTTAACCGACTCATGCTTGGTTTTTGTAATATGAAAGGCAACACTGGCAATCGATTCTCCAGTAAAGGGTAAGTGACCACTTAATAACTGATAAAAAGTTACACCTAAACTGAAAATATCACTACGGCCATCGATTTTTGTGCCGAGTATTTGTTCGGGCGACATATAATAAGGACTGCCCATAATGGTTCCGGTTTTAGTTTTACTGTGATCGGACATATAGGCAATACCAAAATCAGTTAGAG
>JAUUYO010000265.1 GCA_030590405.1 Kangiellaceae bacterium | reverse complement strand
CCGGTTTTATTAATGGTGTCCCGGTCAGATTTTTGGTAGACACCGGAGCTTCACAGGTTGCAATGAACGAAATCACCGCCAAGCGGGTCGGACTTCAATATAAACTTTATGGTGAAAAAACTGGCGTATCAACTGCGGCAGGTCTGTCAACCGCATGGTTTCTAAAACTTAAAAAAGTCAACGTCGGCGGCGTTGAGTTAAAGCAGGTAGACGCGCTGGTGGTTAAAGGGGTCGGGCCTGATGAAGTTTTACTCGGCATGTCATTTCTCAGGCAACTGACAATGCAAGACGATGGTGAGTTGTTAAGATTGACAAAAAAATTCTAGGGCTCTTCTCTTCCACCTAAAATAATCAAAAAGAAATCGTTTTGGGAAGAGCACATTATGAACGCTCATCAGGCGTAGGTTACCATAAATTATGAAGACAAATTTCGATTAGGCAATTCGTGAAATTTTAATCTATACTTTTAACTGGAATAATCAGCTAAAACAATAAACAGACGCGATGTTAGCAGATTGGATAAGGAGTGGGGGTAGATAGTTTGTATTTATTTCGAATTTTAAAGGCGATTGGGGAGAGTAGTGAGTACGATAATAAAATTGACTGTTTTGTTACTACTTTTTTATTTGATTGCACCATTGTATGCGCAGGAATTGCAATTAAAGCAAATTCCTGAAAATTCTAATATTCCTTCCAAATATATCAATCATATTGAGCAACTTGAAAATGGATATTTGTTGTTTAGTACAAACTCTGGTGCTCGTCTGTTTGATGGTTATCAATTTTTACCACTTATTCCTCAAAGTCCTGACAAGCTTTCACCTTTGAATGAGCATATTTACGTTACTTTAGAAGATTCAAAACAAAATATCTGGATTGCTTCGGCAGTTGGTTTGTATCGGTTAGACAAAGGTAGTAATCAATTAACTCGATTTGAACAAGATAAATCTGGCTTTAAAGGTTTGGTGAATGTCAATGTTAGAGAAATAATAGAAGATGTAAAAGGTAATGTGTGGCTGGGCACCCTGAACGGCATTGCAAAATATACTTATCAAGACTTGAATTCAGGAGATAATCAATTCAAGCATTATGCTCAATCAGGTGTAATGGGCAAAAAAAAACTTGGGCGAATTTTTGTATTACTAGAAGAGCCTGATCAATATATTTGGATTGGCACCTCAGGGGGACTCTATTGTATTGACTTACAAACTGAAGCAGTCATTGAAATCCAGGGGATAGTAAAAGATCAATACATTACATCAGCCATAATAAGGCGTAATGGGGATATCTGGTTTGGCGCTGATAGCGCAGGGATTTTTCAATTAGACTCAAAATCTCGTCAATGGAGTTTACAAAATACCCACAGTAACTCCCCAATTCAATTAAAGTCAGATAACATTTGGGCCTTGTTCGAAGACAAATCTGGTTTTATCTGGATCGGTTACTGGGATAGTGGAGTGACGGTTTATAACCCTGATAAGGATAACAATTATCAATTGACCTACCGTAAATACGAAGCCAGTACTTTACCTAGCCCCAGTATCGAAATGATAACAGAAGATCGTTCAGGAATGGTCTGGATTGCCACAACCGATGGTGCTGCTTCATATAACCCAGATACTTTTGAAATTCAAAAATTATCCTTTTATAGCAGCAACACTAACCTTGATGACGACGCACAAATATTATCTCTGGCTGAAGATGAAAAAGGTATTGTATGGCTTGGTACACAAAAAGGTCTCAAGCGATGGAAACCCCAAAATGATAGAGTTGAACATATTGGACACGATCCAGATAATCCTCAGAGTCTTTCCAAAGGCGCTATCTGGGAGATTAAAATAGTCGATCAAAATCATCTTCTTCTTGCTACAGACAATGGAGTCGCTCTGTTCAATAAGCAAACACAATCAACAACGTACTTTAGACAACTAAAATCGAAAAATGGGACTATTTTAAACATTGCCTTTTACGCACTTGCCGATGCTGGTAAGGGGCAGTTTTATGTATCCAGTAGTGCATCAACGATTCATTTGCTTAATCCTTTAACGGGTGAATCAAAGTTGGTTTTTGATGCCGAGGAATCAGAAAAAACGCTGGATTCAGAATATTTTGATGTAGTTAAACCTTCCGCCGATGGCTCTCTTTGGTTAGGTAGCACTACTGGTCTTTATCAACTTGATCTTAAAACTAAAAATATTGAATCTTACAACGCAACGAATAAAGAAAATCAATTATCAAGTAATGTGATATTTGATATTTATTTACAAGACAGTCATACCATATGGGTGGCGACTTCTAATGGAGGAATTAACAAAATTGAAATATTAGCTAGCGGTGAAAAAAATATTTCAGTTATTAGCCAAAATCATGGGTTGCCATCTAACGAAATCACTAACCTCATTCCCCTTGAAAATAATTTTTTAGGCTTAACAACGGATAGAGATTTTGCGCTCTTAAATCAAAAAACTGGTGAAGTAAAAGTATTTTCATCTCTGAGTGCAAAATCCAATAGTTTTATGGAGGGGGCATTCTATCTATCAAAAAAAACGGGGCACTTATATCTTGGGGGAGAGCAAATTTATCGATTTATGCCGGACCAGTTAAAAAATAACGATTACACCCCTGATATTCGGGTCACTGGTGTTGATCGATTACATAATCCCCTAGCAAGCTTTTTGCCACTGGAAAATGAACAATCGGTAGAATTTTTTCCCGAAGACACATTGGTGACATTTTATTTTGCCAGTCTGGATTATGCATTTCCAGAATTTAATCAGTATCGTTACAAGTTAGATGGTGTGGATAGCGACTGGTTATCACCTGGCACTCACCATCATGCAACTTACACCCACCTTCCTCATGGAAATCACCAACTACTCATTCAGGGCACCAACAGAGATGGTCAATGGAGTCCGAAGCTTGCTAAGATGAATTTGTTAGTCCACCCCCCTTTATGGAAAACCTGGTATGCCTATTTGAGCTATATAACGATTAGCGTTATTATTTTGGGGCTCATTGTCAAAAGCAGTAAAGACAAGCGGCGATTAGAGTTGATAGCAATTAACGCAACCAGGCAGAGTGAGGCCCGATTACGTGATGTGTTGTGGGGGAGTGGTGATGAATTATGGCGCTGGAAGCTGAAAACCAATCAAGTTTTTCGGATCAACAATATTCAGCTGGATGATAGCGCTAATGAAGTAATCGATGATATGGACGAGATCTTTACTACGATACATCCTGAAGATCAGGCGATTGCAAGAGATATGATGGCGCGCCACATAAAAGGAGAGCAAGAGTACTACGAAGCCCAGTTCCGCGTTTTTGTAGGAGAGACAGATAGTTGGCAATGGGTGTTGTCACGAGGCCGAATTGTCGAACGTGATGAACAAGGTAAGGCGACCATGCTGGCTGGTACAACCAAAAATATAGATGAAATAAAAAAGACAGAAAGCCAGCTTCGTTACCTTGCCAACTATGACCAGCTCACCAAGCTACCCAATCGATCTTTATTTCAGGAGCATTTGCAGCACGCCATTCAAATGGCAAAACGTTTTAATGAGAAAATTGCATTGTTATTTTTTGATTTGAATGGTTTTAAATTAGTGAATGATTCATTAGGGCACGGAGTTGGTGATCAATTACTCCAAGCCGTTGCACAAAGATTACAAACCATTGTAAGAGACACTGACCATTTTGCTCGGTTGGGTGGTGATGAGTTTGCGGTAATTATTGAAAGAGTTGAGCAACCGGAATCGGTTATACCAACATTAGAACGCGTCATAGAAGAGCTGTCCAAACCATTTGAACTTAACAACCAGAAAGTGGTTACTTCAGCAAGTATTGGCGTGTCAATTTTTCCTCAAGATGGTAATAATCCAGCTTCTTTACTTAAGTATGCCGATATAGCAATGTATGAAGCAAAAAGAAGTAGCAAGAAAAATTACCGCTTTTTCGAGCCAAAAATGAATGCACTGCTGGTAAAGCGTTTAGATATGGAACAAGAATTGGAAATAGCGCTTGATAAAAATCAATTTATTACTTATTACCAACCAAGAGTTTGTGTTAAAAGTAATAAAATAAAAGGGTATGAAGCGTTGTTAAGGTGGGTTCATCCAGATAAAGGAATTATTTCACCAGCAGAATTTATTCCCGTTGCTGAAGAAACAGGGCAAATATTACAGCTAGGCAACTGGGTTATGTTAGATGCTTGTAAACAGGCCGCAAAATGGCATCAACAAGGCTGGAAAGGGTGTATTTCGATCAATATTGCCGCATTGCAATTTCAACAATCAGATCTTGTGGACAATGTTAAGAATGCACTCAAGCTTTCTAAACTAGCATCTGAATATCTTGAATTAGAAATTACCGAAGGCACGCTGATTAAAAATATCGAGCGAACCCGTAGTATGATT
>JAUUYO010000216.1 GCA_030590405.1 Kangiellaceae bacterium | reverse complement strand
GGCTAAAGAATTGATCGCCCATGATAAGACCGAGCAAGAAGTCGGTGAGTTGATTGGGGCAGATAAATTAATTTATCAAGACTTACAAGATCTGATTGATACCTGTCGAGAAGGTAATCCTGATATTGCTCGTTACGATACTTCTGTTTTTAATGGCCACTATGTGACTGGTGATATTGATGCAGCCTATTTGCAAAGGCTGGACAATGAAAGAAATGATATGGCAAAAGACTCCAGCAGTGTTGAAAAAATTGAAGATGACGAGGATGATTGCGATAGCAATATAGAACTGCATAACGTTGGTGGTTCTTAAGTTTGTCGGTAATCGCTGCTTTTATTTTAAAACTCTTCGGCTGGCAGCTGGTTGGCGAACTGCCCAAAACAAAAAAGTATGTTGTCATTGTTGGGCCGCATACTTCCAATTGGGATTTTTTTATCTTTCTGTTGGTTAAATTTGTTTATCGAATCAAGCTTGTTTTTATTGGTAAACATACTATTTTTATCGGACCCGCTGGTTGGGCGTTAAGAAAAATTGGCGGCATCCCGGTGGAGCGTTCTAGCGCTCACAATATTGTTGATAAAATTGTTGAAGAATTTTCGTTAAGAGATGAAATGGTTTTTGCATTATCACCGGAAGGCACTCGGAGTTATCTTGATCATTGGAAGAGCGGATTTTATTACATCGCACGAAAAGCCAAAGTGCCGGTACAATTAGCTTTTTTGGATGTCAGGAGCAAACAACTGGGTTGGGGACCTGTGTTTCATTTGACCGATGACAAGCACGCCGACTTAGAAAAAATAGCCGTATTCTATTCAGACAAACAAGGTTTTAAGCCAGAAAAGTTTAGTAAAATTATTTTTAAGCGTTCAGATCATAAGGAATGATAGGAAAATGCCAGGGAATACTGCCTCGATAAAACGCCGGTTCTTACTGTTATTTGTGGCCTTGTTGTTTAACCAACTAACTGGCCTGGTTGCTTCCAGTAGTATTCAAGATTACCGTTACCAAAAAGCTTTCAAAGTTCAACACCTGTCTTTATCGGATGGATTATCACAAAGTGTAGTCAACAGTGTTATTCAGGATAGCGATGGGTATATCTGGTTAGCCACCGAAGATGGGCTAAACCGCTTTGATAGTTATGAGTTCAAGACCTTTAGACACGATCACAGAAAAGACGATTCACTACATGAAAATTGGGTTATTAGCCTCATTGAAGAACCCGGATATGGTATCTGGGTTGGGACTGTTTCCGGCTTAAGTTTTTTTGATCCCAAACAGCAGTCGTTTACCGACTACAGCATATTTAATGGTGATTTAAAGACCTATATTTGGAGCTTTATATACGATCAGAATTCAGTTGTCTGGATCGCAACAGATAATGGATTATTCTACGTCGACAGGGCAAACAATCAAGTGGTGCCTTTTATCGATTCTTCTGGCAAAGAACTCGATGATGAAGTAACTTCATTGACCGACTCTGATGATTATATTTATGCGGCCACTTCAAATTGTATCTACCGAATTGAAAAAAAGAGTAATCACCGGGTTAATTTATGTGACAACCCGGAACTAAATATTTTAAATAACTCTGTTCTGAAGATTATAAAAATACAAGGCGAGCTACTCTGGATTGGAACGGCCAATGGTTTGTTTCGTTACAATTTGCAATCAAATATTTTGACTGCCTATATCAATCAGAAAGAAAAAATCAATTCAATCAGCGATAACCAGATCAATGATTTAGTTATTGATAAAAACTCTTCTCTTTGGATTGCAACAAGCAAAGGTCTTAATTTATACAATAAAGATAAAGAAATATTTGAGCGATATTCCCAACAAACATTTGCTCAGGATGGTCTTTCATCCAACGATATTTTTTCGCTTTATGTTGATGAACACGACCTTATCTGGCTTGGAACTTATGGTGGGGGGGTTAATATTCTGGACCCTAATCAACATCAATTCGAGCATCTTTTAACTCGCACTGATGTGATTGAAATTGGTAATAATAATACCATTCATGGGGTTGAAAAAGACCAATACGAGAACCTCTGGCTAGCCAGTTATGGCGGCGGGTTGATTAACTACGATTTATTAACCGGTAAAATAAGCAGGCCACTCAATGATGCAAAAGTTGATTATGACGAACATGTGTATAGTTTGTTGATCGATCATTCAAATCGACTTTGGGTTGGTACATTGAGGGATTTGGAAATTATTGATGTAAAAAGCAAAATTTCTATCGATACGTTATTTTTATTAGATGGTCAAATTATTGATCGAATAGGCCATGTGATGCGGCTCCATGAGGACCATCAAGGCAGCGTCTGGATTGGTTCAGAAAATGGCTTGTTTAAAGTGACCGGCACCCAATATAAAAACAAAAAATTGCATATTGAGTTAACCGATCTAACTCACAAGCTACCCAATAGCTTTTCTAACTTTAGTAGTAACATTTCCTCGATTATCGATGACCAATATGGCAACTTCTGGTTTGGTGGCTATGCAGGACTTGTTTTTTATGACGTAGAGCAGGATGAATGGCAGCACTACCGTTATGATAAAAGTAATCCTCAGAGTCTATCGAATGATAGTGTGCAAGTGATCTATGAAGATAGCCAGGGATTTTTATGGGTGGGAACCGCCGATGGCTTAAATCGAGTTAATCGTTCAGAATTTGACAAGGACACCTTTTATTTCGAAAGAATCACCACCTATGAAGGACTGCCAAATAACGCTATTTATGGCATTCTGGAAGATCAAGATCAACAATTGTGGATCAGCACAACCCGTGGTCTGGTTAAATATATCCATAATATGGTGAACATGGATGTATTTGGAAGTATCGATGGTTTGTCCAGTGATGAATTTAACACCGGTGCTTATTTTTCCGACAGCGAGGGTAAACTCTATTTTGGTAGTGTTAATGGCATAACCATTGTAAATCATGCTGCTGACAGAAGCGTCGCCAAGAAAGCCAAAGTTTTATTTTCTCAAGTGAAAGTTGGCAACAGAAACATCGACACTTATCAGTTAAATCATACTGATAACCCAACGATTACCCAGCAAAGTAATGAAGCCTCGATAGATATTTCGGTAGTTAATATTAATTTTGACAGGCTTGGAACCCAACGATATCGTTATCGAATTTTAGGTCTGGATAACCAATGGAACTATCTCGGTGTTACTCGAAAACTATTTATAGCGGGTTTGTCGGAAGGCCATTATCAACTGGATATCGAATCGAAATTGGCAGGGCAGTTATGGAACCAGATGCAACGATTAAATATCCAGGTAAATAGCAGTTTTTGGAAAAGTAGTGAAGCCTATTTTTTAATCGCTTTTTCAATACTGATGTTCTTTTTATCGAGTTTGTTTTTAGTGGCTAGATTCTACAAAGCGCAAGTCAATAAAGTGAACAAAAAAATGGGTGTTGAACTCTTGAGAACAAAAGAGATACGAGCGGATAATGATGCGCTTAAATTCGAACTTCAAACGAAAGAAAGTGAAGTTAATTCTCTCAATAAAAAAATCAAATCTGATGAACATAAATTAAGTGTTGAAAAATATCGCGATGCGATAACAGGTTTTTATCGCTTAAACTATTTAGAACAAATTAACCAAGAAGAGTTGATTGAAAATCAAGATGCCGAATCCTCCAGTTTTTCCTGTTATAACAGCTTGGTTGTATTTGAACTGAGTGATTACTCTGAAGTTGAGAAAAACTTGGGGCCGCTTGCCGCTGCGGAATTAGCTGCAAAGGTTTCAATTAACATTCGCCAAAAAACAGATTCGCAGACTCAAATATTCTGCGTGAAAAATGGAATATTTTTGTTGTTAAATAGTCAGGTAGATAGTCATGCATTTAGAGATAGTATTATCAATTTGCGTCATCATATTGTTCGCAGTCAATTCGATGTCGCTAACAGCCAGTCTACCCATACTAGAATTTCACTGACAGTCATGGATATCAGTCAGGCTGATATAAACGCCAAGGAAGAATTAATGACGATGGTTGAGCTTATTATTGCATCTCATATTTTTTTGGCGAGGAAAAATAAACACTCAAACATTCAGTTGCAAATAACTAAATCAGCAAAGCATTTCACTCAGATAAATATAAAAGAAAATATCGCTGGTTTACTGGATAATAACAAATTGATCTTTAGCCCGCTATGATTTGTGTAGTATATATATTTAGCTGCTAATACTGAGATGATAATCAAATGCTTTATAAGCAAGTTGAAATACTGATTACCCATAAAATAATTTTTAGAAAAAGGCAATAACATGAATATCAATCGAATAAAAAACATAAGAGCAATGGTGGCAAAGTCATTCATTTGTCTACTGACAACCGCTCTGGTTTGCTTTAATGGGAGTGCTGCGGATAAAGCGCCATTACTCAATTTTGACGCTAGAATTCTGCCAAATATTGCAACTAAAGGGATGGTTGCCAGTCAGGAATCGCGAGCAACTAAAGTCGGAGTCGAAATTCTAAATCAGGGAGGCAATGCTGTTGATGCTGCGGTTGCCGTTGGTTTTGCCTTAGCGGTCACCTTGCCAAGGGCCGGCAATTTAGGCGGCGGCGGCTTTATGATGGTGTATGACAATAAAAGTAAAAAAGTCGAGGCGTTAGATTATCGAGAAAAGGCACCAAAAGCAGCTTATCGCGATATGTTTTTGGATTGGAAGCTGAATGTTGATAAAAAGAAGACCCGATATTCGGTTTTTTCCGCTGGCGTTCCTGGCACTGTCGCGGGTTTATTAGAAGCGCATAAAAAATATGGTAGTCTTCCAATAGAGCAATTGATAAAACCAGCAATAAAACTGGCGGAAAACCTGCCAATGAGTTTTGCTATGGCTGAATCATTAAATCGCAAGCGAAATTATCTATCCCGTTCTGAGGTATCGAGGAAAAACTATTATAAGAGCGACGGTACAAACTGGAGTATTGGCGACTCGATTCAACAAACCGAATTGGCCAAAGTGCTAAAAGGGATCATGAAAACCAAAGGACAGTCTTTTTACCAAGGTGAGACGGCAAAAAAAATAATCCGTTTTATTCAATCAAAAGACGGTTTGATGACGATGGAAGATTTAGCTGAATATCGTCCGGTTTGGCGTCAACCATTAAAGGCCTCTTTTGGCGATGCGGTGATTTACTCGATGCCGCCACCAAGTTCTGGAGGGATCCATTTAGTTCAGTTGCTCAACATTATTCAAAATTTTCCGATAGAAAAAGCTGGTCATAACACAGCTTATTCGGTACATATGATGACAGAGGCAATGAAGTTTGCTTATGCCGATCGCAGCAAATATTTGGGCGATCCTGATTTTGTCGATGTGCCAGTAGAAAAACTTGTTTCAGTTAAATATGCTGATACCATCGCCAGCAAGATCTCATATGATAAAGTATTAAAATCCAGCGAAGTATCGCCCGGTATGTATTTATCTGACGAAAGTCCACAAACCACTCATTTTTCGATTATTGATAAAGATGGCAATATGGTTTCCAAT
>JAUUYO010000217.1 GCA_030590405.1 Kangiellaceae bacterium | reverse complement strand
TTTTTTAGAGTCAGATATTTTTTTAGAGTCAGATATTTTTTTAGAGTCAGTATGGCGGTAATTAAGTGACTAAGCAGTTAAATTTAATAAAACAGGTTTTGAGCAAACTCGTCTTGATGAGTGCTGTTTTAACCAGCCATGCTTTTGCATCGGATGTGGATGGCATTCGATTCTGGCAAGATCCTGAGAAAACTCGGATTGTTTTTGATTTAAGCGACGATGTGAAGTACAAAATATTTACTCTGACTAATCCCTCAAGGCTGGTGATTGATATCCAGCAAACGACTTTAAAAACGGATTTATCAAAAATTGAGCTGCCAGAATCCCTGGTTAGCCAGATCCGAAACAGTAATAAATCAGGTAATTTGCGAGTGGTGATCGATCTGAAAAAATCGGTGAGCACCAAAGATTTCACCTTAAAACCTTTTCAAAAATACGGCCATCGTTTAGTCGTCGATTTAAAGCCCAAAGGCAGCAAAAAGAAAGTTGTAAAAACCGTTGAAAACAGAAATAAAAATGCTAACCGCGATATTGTGGTAGTGATTGATGCCGGTCATGGCGGTGAAGACCCTGGCGCGCCGGGTGGTGAAAAAGGGGTTTGTCTTGCGGTGGCGAAAAAACTGGCCCGTTTGATCAATAAAGAAAAAGGCATGAAAGCGGTATTGACCCGTAAAGCCGATTATTATGTTGGTTTGGTGAAACGCACTGAAATTGCTCGTAAAAACAAAGCTGATCTTTTTATCTCTTTGCACGCCGATGGTTTTACCGACAAACGGGTCAGAGGCACTTCGGTTTGGGTCTTATCACCCAAAGGGGCAAACTCAGAAATGGGGCGTTGGCTTGAGCAAAAAGAAAAAGCGTCTGATTTAGCGGGTGGGGTGGATATCTCTCATCAGGATCCTTTGGTCGCACAAGTCTTATTGGATTTGTCGATGCATTACTCGGTTGGTGAGAGTTTTAAAGCCGGTGAACTGGTTCGCAAACAGTTAGCTGGTAGTATGTCAAAAATGCATGGCAAGGATATCAAAAAGGCCGCTTTTGTGGTGCTTAAAATGCCTGATATTCCGGCGATGTTAGTCGAAATGGGGTTTATTTCAAACAGAGCTGAAAATAAACAATTAAAATCATCCAAACACCAAAATAAGATCGCAAAATCAGTACTAACGGGAGTGAAAAATTATTTCAGCGCTAACCCTCCAGATGGCACTAATTATCGAGCGGTCGCCAAGGCTGCCGCCAAAGTAAAAGCCCACAAAGTCAGGAGTGGCGATACCTTGTCTCAAATCGCGCAAAATAATGGCATCTCCACCTCCCGTTTGCGAAGTCACAATCAGTTAAAAAGTGACCGGTTACGAATTGGTCAGGTCATCAGAATTCCCGGTGTTTAGATTTGACTGAGCAGTCTGCACAAATTTCCCATCGAATAAAATCTCTGGACAACCGCCTGGCGAACCAAATTGCCGCTGGCGAAGTGGTCGAACGACCGGCATCTGTGGTAAAAGAGTTATTGGAAAATTCGATTGATGCCGGAGCCACTCGGATTGAAGTGGATATTGAACGGGGAGGCACCCGACTGATCCGAATAACGGATAATGGTTGCGGGGTCGTCAAAGAAGATTTGAAACTGGCGTTATCGCGCCATGCTACCAGTAAAATCTCAACCAGTAGTGACTTGGCGGCGATCCATTCACTTGGCTTTCGAGGGGAAGCGCTCGCCAGTATTGGTTCGGTTTCTCGGTTGTGTTTCACTTCAAGAACGCCAGATTCTGATTTCGCCTGGCAAGCGGTCGCAGAAGGGCGCGATATGCAAGTGGATGTTCAGCCTGCCTCCGCGACAGTGGGTACTCGCATTGAAGTGAGAGACCTTTTTTATAATACTCCAGCCAGGCAAAAGTTTTTACGCGCCGAAAAAACTGAATTTGGCCATATTGAAGAAATTTTTAAGCGCCATGCGCTAGCTAACTTTGAAACTGCTTTTATTTTAAAACACAATCACAAAGTGGTTAAACGGGTGCCAGCGGGGCGCGATCGAAAAGATTATCTAAAGCGTATCGAATCGATATGTGGAAAAGCGTTTGCTGAGCAGGCGATCGCTTTTGAATGCCAGCATGATGCGATCCAGATTAATGGCTGGTTAGGCGGCATTAATTTCCATCGTAGCGAATCGGATATTCAATATGTATTTATTAATAAGCGGCCAGTGAAAGATAAAATGCTCAATCACGCTATCCGGCAATCCTATCAAGGGCTACTGCCGGCCGGCCGAATGCCAACCTTCGTGATTTTTTTAACTATCGATCCGGCAAAAATTGATGTCAATGTACATCCGACCAAACACGAAGTACGCTTTGATGATCAGCGTATGGTCCATGATTTACTGGTTAAATCAGTCAGTGATGCGCTCGGAGGGGCATCTCAACCGGAGTTTGCTGGTGATGAAATGTTCCGAACGGAGCCAACTGTTCAGCCATCGAATGTTCAACCATCGAATGTTCAACCACACAAAATCAATCAATACCCTACATCGACTCCCGTTAGAAGTGCAGCGGTGGGGGTGGGGTATCGTCAGGTTAACTATCAACCAACCCGCCAGGATGTAGCGCTTAACACCAGTGATGCGGGTGAACTGCAGAAAAAATTGACGGATAATAACAGGCTTTATCTGGACAATGGCTACTGGATTATTTTAGCAGATAACCAAGCTTATATTGTGCAGGATGAGAAATTATTATTGGAGTACTTTGCTCACTTAATCGATACAACTCAGGTGCAAAATGGCGCGCTAGTCAACAGTCAAACCAACCGAAGTAAACCGCTCCTTTTTCCGCAAAAAATAGTGCTGGATACTTCCCAACTGGAAGAGTTAGCAACTCTCAATCTTTTGCAGGCGTTGGGATTTGTTTTTGAGCCGGATGGAGCTGATAGTATTTTACTGCAACAGGTCCCCAATTGGCTGGATGGTGTCGATAAACAAATTATTTTTGATCGTTTTTGTGAGTGGGTTCAGTTATTTTCCAATAACGATTTTGTTGCGGTTTATCGCTCGTTACAGCCGCTACCCTCTGAGACGATTGACTACTTGTTATCTCGGGATGATGTTTGTTTATCAAGCAGTTCATCGGCAAAACCAATCACCTCCAAAATCGCAGAGAATTTATTTATCGGTGCAACCTCACGATGACAATCAAAAACACCAAAGCGCCGATCATTTTTTTAATGGGTCCAACGGCTAGCGGAAAAACCGCATTGGCGATTGAGCTTTATCAACAAGGGGTTAAAAAAAAGGCTGTTGCACAGCCCGCTACTCAATCATCGGGCTTTGAAATCATCAGCGTTGATTCGGCGATGGTGTACACCCAAATGAATATCGGCAGCGCTAAGCCTAGCGATAAAGAACTGGCTTTAGCACCTCATCATCTAATTGATTTTATTGACCCCAGGCAAAGTTATTCTTCATCGCAGTTTTGCGCCGATGCCAGCTCTTTGATTAATGATATTCATCAGCGCGGAAAAGTGCCGCTGCTGGTGGGGGGGACCATGCTCTATTTTAAGGCATTGAAAGATGGCTTATCTGATCTGCCCGCCACTGACGAAACTATTCGTCAACAAGTCAAAAACCAACTTGAATCTGAAGGCATTGAATTTTTACACCAGCAATTGGCTAAATTTGACCCGCAAACCGCTGAGCGTTTGCATGTGAATGATAGCCAGCGGATCACCCGTGCAGTTGAAGTTTATTATATGACCGGTAAAGCACTTTCAGTCTGGCATGCAGAGCAAAAACAACAAGCATTGGTCAATCCGCTTTTATCGATTGCACTCGCGCCACAGGACCGAAAAGTTTTGCACCAGCGGATTGAGTTAAGGTTTGAACAAATGCTTGAGGTTGGATTTTTAGATGAAGTCGCCAATCTTTATTATCGCGGCGACCTTAGTCTGGATTGCCCTTCAATGCGCAGTGTCGGTTATCGTCAAATATGGCAATATATGGAGGGTGAGCTGAGCTTATCAGAAGCCAAACAAAGAGCGGTGATTGCTACCCGACAACTGGCCAAAAGGCAATATACCTGGTTGAGAAGCTGGCCTGATATTTTGTGGTTTGATCCGACCGTTGAAAAAGAGCTGCTCAGTTGTACCCAAACAATAAATGCCTTTATCGCCAGCGATTGAACTTTTCCCATATCAACAGAGCCTATATAACCAATATGACTAAGCAGGCAGAAATATCAGGATATTTTTAGTTACGTTGATGTAAAACTATTTTTGTAAAAAGCATTGAACTTATTGAAGGTTATCCCCACTAAGGAGCTGTATTCAATTATATCCGTCGAGTTTTTATCTCAACGGATTATTCAAGATTGAATATGCGACTATTTTTGGCAGAAACTTGTTTTAACTGCTAAAATAACTTGTAGGTCAATGAATAATACTTTCGGTAATACAGCGAAAGTTCATTTGGACCCCATTGAGGAGTTATAAAATGGTTCATCTATAACCATAAATGCTCCAAAATGTGTAATACATGGAAAGTGTTTAACGAAGTTTGCTAATCAGTCTGCAGGCTTTCCTTAACTCTGAAGTCCAATTAATTACGTTTAATTAATTGTTCAACAGGTAGAAAACAACAATAATGAGTTGAGCAGTAGTGATTACTCCCGATTGCAATAGGGCAACGGTTTTAAGATCGATAACTGTCTAACAAAGAAGAAAAATAAGGAGACTATTATGTCGAAAGGGCAATCATTACAAGACCCTTACTTGAATGCACTACGCCGAGAGCATATCCCGGTGTCAATCTTTCTAGTCAACGGGATCAAGCTACAAGGGCAAATTGAATCATTTGATCAATTCGTGGTATTACTAAAAAATACCGTGAGCCAAATGGTTTATAAGCACGCTATTTCAACGGTTGTCCCAGCAAAAAATGTGAAATTACCACATGCAGATGCTGAGTCTGAGTCTAGCGGTTCAAATGGCGATAGCGCGGGCAACTACTAGTCTTACCTTTGATTTTATTTAAATTAACGGGGTTGGTGAATATCACCGAGTCCGTTTCCGCATGCCTGTTGATTGGTTTATAATCCAGGCCATTATCCTGAACCTGATGAGTACTATCGCTTTTGTTTGATCGTCATTCCGGCGGCGAAAATGCCGTTTTAGTTCATATAGAACTACCCGATTCCCACAATAAAGAAGACAAAGACGAATTTGTTGATCTGGTCGTGTCTGCCGGTCTTTCGATTAAAGCGATGGTGGGCGGTTCTCGCCAGCGCCCCGACGCACGTTATTTTATCGGTACCGGTAAAGCCGACGAAATTAAACTAATAGTGGAAGAATATCAGGCGGATGTGGTGTTATTTAATCATCGTTTAAGCCCAGCCCAGGAAAGAAACATCGAGAGTCTGGTCTGCTGTCGGGTGATTGACCGAACTGGTCTTATCCTGGATATTTTTGCCCAGCGAGCACAAACTCACGAAGGTAAGCTGCAGGTTGAGCTAGCCCAATTGCGTCATTTATC
>JAUUYO010000013.1 GCA_030590405.1 Kangiellaceae bacterium | reverse complement strand
CGCCATCAAAATTTGAGCTTCATCTACCAGTGCAGCCACCTACTCGAATATTGAATTCAGTGCAGAAACGTGGAAACCGAAAATTAGATCATGCCCCGACTTATTGAGAAGTTACGTGGAATCGCGATAACCAATTGTTATTATTAACTTTAATAGCCAAGAAAGTGTAAAAAAGAGAACTATTTATTCAACAACAGCACAATTGGGCTGTGTCAGTTATCAGGCGGCTCGGAGTTATCGGAATAAAAACACTTTCTCCACCATAAAAAACGAGCTTGGGCGAAGCGAGTCAGAAATCGATCAGCTTAAGTGGATCTTGTCTATTTGACCTCGTATTATTTATTCTGCGCAACCCCCACATCAAGCTTTTCAAACCAGTTCAAAAATTTATTGACCATATCCCCTTTAAATAGGCCGCCATGCTGAGGTGCCATTATTTCAATATCAAGTTTACGTATGCTTGAAATCCAGTCATCTTTAGCTTTATTTGAAGGCATCCATCGGCGATGAAAAAATTCCATTTTTGGGATGTGCGCGTCAAAATCTTCAACAAAAAAGGGTGCGTCATCTTTATCCAAAGCTGCACCAACATCGCCACTCATTAAAATTTTGGCTTCTTTATCATAAACATTAAAATTACCCGAAGAATGCAAATAATGCGCTGGTACAAACTGCAACTTGACGTTGCCTAATTGAAAGTCACAACCTTCATCAGGAATACCTTCAAATTGAATATTACTCATACCAAAGTGAGCTAGAAAAGACTCCCAGATATAAGGTGAATACAATTTGGCTTTCGGCAAACATTGATCCCACAATCCCAAGGATGAAATGATGTCGGGGTCCTGGTGAGAGGCAAACAGTGCTGTGATTTCTTCCAGACTGGTATATCTCAATACCGAAGTGAGCATTTGAGAAAAAAGTTCAATGCCGCCAGGGTCTAAAATAATACTCTGGCCATTATTTATGATCATGTACTGGTTCGTATCAATAATTTTCTCATCTCGTTCAGGGTCTCGCCCGAAGCAAAGCCATTGATGGTTGCCTTTTTGATACAGAGAAATTGCTTTCATAGTGATTCCTTGTTGTTGTTCTGTCTTGGTCTTATCGAAGCTAAATGAGTGAGGTCAGGTTTGAATTCTAGTATTGTAAATGGGCCAGGTGTCGGCGTGCTGTTTCTAAATGGGCATTGATCCGACTGCCTGCGCTAGATACTTTGTCGGCGACAGAGTTTAAAGAATCCTGAAAATCTTCACTGGCTCTTGAAGCTTCTACTCTTGAAACCACTGAGACAACTTGAGTGGCTCGTAATTGCATTTTTGTTTCGTCGAGTCGTTCAATTAATTCTCGCAAGCTGGAGGAGATACGTCTTTCCAGACGTTTACGATGACCATCCACTTTTTCAAATATTGGCCTGATTTGATGTTTGTCGTTTTCTTTGGGCTGGTAGTCGACTTTATTTAATCGAAACAAAAAACCGCCGGTACGAAAAAGACTGGCTGCTATCTTAGTTTGAGATATGGCGATAATGTTGACACTTCTAGCAGCCTCAATGGTTAGTTTGGACAGTCCTTCAATAAATCGGGTAATTTCATTAAAACCGGCAGCCGTTGAACCAGCTCTTACCGCCAATGCCCGCGCATTCTTTGAGGTTATTGATAACTCTTCCGCGATTGACTGAGCTTTAAATAATTCAGAGGCCACATGGGCGACCGAAATGAAAGTATCTGCGGCATTATTATCCTGGCTCATTTGAAACCTATCGCTATTAGAATTAGGAATTGTGTTATTAATAGATAGGCAAAATTTTACAAAAAATCCAGTTTTATAAATAATAAGCCTTTATTTTTTTCAAAACAGTTCAAATGAGCACAAATATCATTATTTTATGCTAGCGTATTGTATTTGTGGGCGATTCTTACATTTATGAGAGTTGTTTTTGTTCTGATGAAGAGGATTGCTCTATGCTAGGGGACTTATAAGCGACAACTTTGTTGCGACCTTGGTGTTTTGCTTTATAAAGAGCCTCATCTGCTTGGTGAATTGCCAGCATATTTGAATCCGGACTGGATTCTACCTGCGAGACACCAAAGCTGGCAGATATCTTTCCTATTTTTGAAAAATGATGCTCGACAATATTTTTGCGTATTTTTTCAGCAAGGTTAATGCTATTAGTGAAGGATGTTTCTGGTAGTAATATAACGAATTCCTCTCCCCCCCAGCGAGACAGAAAATCTGTATTTCTAATGCTATTTTTTAATAATTGAGAAAATTCAATTAACAGGTTATCACCAACTTGATGTCCGTATTGATCATTGACGGATTTAAAGTAGTCAATATCGATCATAATTAAGCAAAGAAGGCCCGGGTAGCGGTGAATTTTGTTTTTTTCTAGCTTAAAATGTTCATCAAAGTAACGTCGATTATATAAGCCAGTTAGCTGATCTGTTATAGACAATTCTTTTAATTGACTTAAGTAAGTTCTCTCTTTTTCCCTGATTTCCAATATTGTCTGGTAAGCAATGGTGGATGATTTTTCAAAAAAATAAGCGATGGCAGCAATGGTTAATGATGCCATTAAAAATCGTAAAAAAGATGCTTTGTCCCAAAAACCGTTATCCCACTCTCCGATACCAGAGTAAGCGATCGGAAATAACAATAAATAAAATAAAGAGAGCATAATCACCCCCTTGCGAGTTCCTAAAATAGGGATGACGAACAACGGGTAGCAAAGGGTCCAAGCTAATCCAAAACTATGATTTTTTGCGATATAACTGTAGGATAATAAAAAAAAGAAGGATACTATTGAAGCTATTTTAGCTGCAAATTCAACGTTATTTTTCACTAATAATAAATACACCGAAAACAGTGTTATTAATATGAGCGCGATGTCCATAAATGCTAAAATGTGCCTGCCTAAGGAGATGTTAATGAATATAAAGATAGTAAAAGCAAATAGAGAAACACCATGCAAGGCCAGGATCATGATCAAGCGGCGGTGCTGAAAAGGGTTTTTTTCTACATTAATGTCTTCAATTAATCTTATTTTCAGTTTTGTGAACATGTTTACCTGTTTACGCTTTAACGCATAAGAAAACGAGAGTTTAAAACGGTGGCCTTAAGCTTGGGCCTGTTGAATTATGAAAAATCGACAGGCAAATCGACAGGCCCAAGAAGAAGTATAGGAAAGGTATCAAGCCTGGTCAAATTTAGACCAACTCCAGACATGTCTTACACTATTGATGATCGGCTGGGCAACCAGGTAAGTAGTAATTAATATTTGCTACCCAGCCTTGAGAAAGGTAAAAATATCGACTTTGGCCCCCGTATCCAGTAACATACGCGGTTTTTCAGGGTAGTCCAGATATGCCCTTTTGTCCCTCCCTAATTTTAAGGTTTTATTATGCGCAGCCATTACAACGGTGATCTATTAACCGTATCAGCAGGCGAAACAGTCACTATCGCTGGTTGGATCCACAGACGACGAGATTTAGGCGGATTAATTTTCCTCCAGATCCGTGACCGTAGCGGCATTATCCAGGTGGTGATTGAGCCGGATCAGCCAGAGTTATTTGCTAAAGCAGAAGACCTGCGGAGTGAGTTTGTGGTGACCATCACTGGTGAAGTTCGTCAACGACCCGAAGACATGGTCAATCAAGACATGGTGACTGGCACTATCGAAATCTTGGCAAAAGATTTAACTGTACTCAATAAAGCCGCGCCTCCGGCTATTCTAATCGATGGTCATGAAGAAGTTTCTGAAGAGTTACGATTAAAATACCGTTACCTGGATTTGCGTCGTCCCGAAATGCAGGAAAAATTATTGTTTCGCAATAAAGTCGCTAAGAATTTACGTGAGTTTTTAGAAGCCGAACACTTTGTTGATATCGAAACGCCGATCTTAACCAAAGCGACGCCCGAAGGAGCCAGAGACTATCTGGTGCCAAGTCGAACCAATAAAGGATCCTTCTTTGCTTTGCCTCAGTCACCTCAGTTATTTAAGCAATTATTAATGATGAGTGGTTTTGACCGATATTATCAAGTGGTTCGTTGTTTCCGCGATGAAGATTTACGCGCCGATCGCCAACCAGAATTTACTCAACTGGATATTGAAACCTCGTTTATGGACGAAGAAGCCATCATGGGTATGATGGAAAAAATGATCCGTCAGTTATTTATTCAGACCATGCAAATTGATTTGGGCGAATTTCCACGGATGCCTTACGCCGAAGCCATGCAGCGTTATGGCAGTGATAAGCCCGATTTAAGAGTGGCGATTGAATTAGTGGATGTGGCTGATTTATTAAAAGAAGTTGAATTTAAAGTCTTCGCCGCACCAGCCAATGATCCCAATGGCCGAGTCGCAGCAATATGTGTACCGGGCGGGGCAGAACTCAGTCGTAAACAAATTGATCAATATGGCGAATATGCCGGTCGCTACGGCGCGAAAGGTTTAGCCTGGATGAAGGTTAAGCAAGTTGGCAATGGGGTAGAAGGTGTGCAATCGCCAATCGCCAAATTCCTGAGTGATGAGATCATTAACCAAGTCATCGAAAGAACCGCTGCAAAGGCGGGTGATATTTTATTGTTTGGTGCTGACTCAAATAAAGTAGTTACTGATTCATTGGGCGCATTAAGATTAAAAGTCGCTGAAGATCGCGGTTTGGTTGAAGATTGCTGGAAGCCACTCTGGGTGGTTGATTTCCCAATGTTTGAGGAAGACAAAGGGCATATGCATGCGCTTCACCATCCGTTTACAGCCCCTCAGGAAAATGATGTCGAAAAACTAAAAGCTGCACCGACTCAAACCTTGTCCCGCGCTTATGATATGGTACTTAATGGCTGCGAAGTAGGCGGCGGATCAGTGCGTATTCATAATCAACAAATGCAAGCGGCAATCTTTGATATATTAGGCATCGATGAGCAAGAAGCCGATGATAAATTTGGCTTTTTACTGGAGGCGTTAAAATACGGTTGCCCACCTCACGGTGGAATTGCTTTTGGTCTGGATAGATTGGTGATGTTAATGGTGGGAGCTGATTCGATAAGGGATGTGATTGCCTTTCCGAAAACCACTACTGCCAGTTGTCCATTAACTTCTGCGCCGTCAAAAGTATCAGCGGCACAATTGGAAGAGCTGGCGATTGCGACGGTAGAAAAAAAATCTTAGGTTTCAGGTAGGTTTCAGGTAGGTTATTGGTGAGCTTGCGAACCCCAACATGCGATGCTGAAAGCTTGAATGTTGGGGTTCCTTCGTACCCACAGCCTACGACCAAAATTAAGATTGATCAAATTGGAGAATACCAATGGCGGGACACAGTAAATGGGCCAACATCAAACATCGAAAAGCGGCTCAAGATGCGAAACGAGGAAAAATATTCACCAAAATAATTCGTGAATTAGTGGTTGCTGCCAAGTCCGGTGGACCCAGTCCGGAAGATAATCCATCGCTACGAGCGGTGATTGATAAAGCGCTCGGCGCGAATATGAAGCGCGACACCATCGAAAAAGCGGTTGCTCGCGGCGCAGGCAGTGGCGACGGTGATAACTACGATGAACTGACTTACGAAGGTTATGGCCCGGGCGGCGTAGCGATTTTAGTCGAATGTTTAACCGATAATAAAAATCGTACCGTGGCAGAAGTTCGTCATGCCTTTACTAGGGCGGGTTGTGAACTCGCAACTTCCGGCTCGGTGGCTTATTTGTTCGAGAAGAAAGGCCAGATTATTTTTTCTGACCAGGTTGACGAAGATCGTTTGATGGAAGAGGCGCTCGAAGCTGGCGCTGAAGATATCGTCAATCATGATGATGGTTCGTTTGAAGTGCTAACCACTCCGAATGATTTTATATTAGTTAAGGAAGCACTAGAAAAACAAGGGCTAAAAGCCGAAGCAGGTGAAGTTGCGATGTTACCAGCCACCCATGCTGAACTCGATGTGGATACCGCCGTCAAAGCGCTCAGATTAATCGATGCATTGGACGATTTGGATGATACTCAAAATGTGTTTAGCAATGCTGAGATCCCGGCGGAAGCTTATGAGCTTTTGTAAGAATAGATGTAGGTTGGCCTTTAGGCCAACACTGGCTCGACGCAAAAATATTGGCCTAAAGGCCAACCTACATCCGCTAAACAAGATCAAATGTGTTTTAGTAACGAGTTTGAGCCTGTAGGATGTCTATAATCTTGGGCATCGACCCCGGCTCCCGGATCACCGGATTTGGGGTGATCAAAATGAATGGCCGAAAAATCAACTACCTTGCCAGCGGCTGTATTCGTATCAAAGATGGCATCCTGTCTGATAGACTCAATCAAATATTTGATTGTATCTCTGAAGTGGTTCAACAATACAAACCCGACGAAGCCGCTATTGAGCAAGTTTTTATGTCTAAAAATGCTGATTCCGCGCTTAAATTAGGCCAGGCGCGTGGTGTTGCCATGGTCGCCATGGCTCAACATGCTTTAGTGGTGGCGGAATATTCAGCTCGGCAAATAAAACAGGCGGTGGTCGGCACTGGCGCAGCCGATAAAACTCAGGTCCAGCATATGGTGACCAGTTTATTGGGGTTAAGTGATTCGCCGCAAGCAGATGCCGCCGATGGTCTGGCGGTCGCTATTTGTCATGGCCATGCGATGCAAAGCGCGCTGTTTCAGGCTGGGGTCAAAAAAGTCAAACGAGGGCGGTTGAGGTAATAATCCCTGTAGGGTGTACCCCATTAACCAAGTTGTTTGTAAATTAAGGATTTGATGGGTTACGTTACGACTCCACTCATCCTACATTGTGCGTCTTTTTAAAAGGCAATAAGATGGTCAAAAAAGAGAAAAAATATGATTGGTCGATTAAACGGAATATTACTGGAAAAACAACCCCCTTTTATTTTGCTGGATATTAACGGTGTCGGTTATGAATGTCAGGCTCCGATGAATACCATCTACCATCTACCTGAACTCGGCGAAAAGGTTGTTCTGCATACCCATTTATCAGTGAGCGAAAACGCCCACACCTTATTTGCATTTTTCAGTTTAGAAGAGCGAACACTTTTTCGTTCATTAATTAAAGTGAACGGTGTCGGACCAAAATTGGCGTTGGCTATTTTATCGGCAATGAGTGCTATGGAGTTTGTCCAAAATGTACATAACGGCGATGCCAATGGTTTAGTCAAAATTCCTGGGGTTGGTAAAAAGACCGCCGAGCGCTTAATCATAGAAATGAAAGATAAATTGAAGGATTGGCATGTTGAAGGAGATGCTCAAAGTAATAACTCTCAGAATCCTCTGTCTCAAACGAGCAATGCTAATGTTCAAGAAGCGATCAGCGGTTTAGTGGCCCTTGGTTATAAACCGCAAAGTGCAAGTCAGGCGATCAGCAAAATTGGTGATGACAATTTGCCTGCCGCCAGTTTGATTCGATTAGCATTAAAGAATATGTGATAAATTATAGAGATTAATTATAAACGGCGAGTTAGAAGTAAAAATGAAATTATTGATAGGCATTCCAATTGTTGGTTATTTAGCCATCTGTATTTTATTTTTTGTTTTTCAACGGTCCTTTCTTTATTTTCCACAACCAGCCAGTTACGCCAATGCAATAACCACGACCTTTAATAATAACGGTCAGAAATTAACTGGCTGGGTGATTAATCCCGGACAAAAACAATTACTGCTTTATTACGGTGGCAATGCCAGCGCGATTGAAAATAAGATCGATTTTTTTAATCAGGTTGCACCTCAGCACACGGTTTACTTGATCCCCTACAGAGGTTATGGAAATAACAAAGGTACTCCTACGGAAGAAGCGCTTTATTCCGATGCTCTGCATATTTATGAACAACTAAAAAACAATTATGAAAGCGTGACTTTGATGGGGCGCAGTCTTGGCAGTGGCGTAGCAACTTTTGTGGCGGCAAATCGAAAAGTCGATAAACTGATCTTATCTACCCCCTATGACAGCATTCAAAATGTCGCAAAAACTCACTATCCTTTTTTGCCTGTCTCCTTGCTTACCAGAGACAAGTATTTATCCGTAGAAAGAGTCCCTAAAATAACTGCCAAAACACTGATCCTTATTGCCGAAAAAGATCAGATCATTATTAGAGAAAGAAGTGAGGCACTGGTGGCAGCGTTTGATTCAAATTTGATGACGAAGGTCATTATTTCTGGTGCGAATCATAATGATCTGTCCCTATATGCCAAATATATTGAAAGTGTGAGGGCGTTTTTAAGCCTGAATTAGTTATTTATTCGCCAATCAGATACTATAGTTATCCACAATATCAAAGATTTTGCAGGTGTCGATCAATTTGGTATTAACGCAATGAGACCCGGTGAATTTTAGTGGAGATGAATTGATTTAGTCTTTGGTTTATTTTGGAGTTATTGAGAGAATGTCATTGATTGGTAGTTTGATGTACTTGATACTTGAATCTACACTGAAAGCGGGTGATACGATTGTCGAGTTTGTGAATAAGTAGCATTACGGAAAAAATGAAGGGAAGGAACCGGCAGAAATAATCGTTTTCTATGCTGGTATACAGGGTAAGCCGTTAAGCATTAAAAATTAGGGAATAAAACTTACAGGCATGTGACCTGCCAATATCTAAGAATATCCTTTCACTATCCATCCATTTATGGGTAAAATACTACTCAAACAAACACCTAAAAAGCATAATATCCAAACATGATCGAAACTGACCGCATCATAAGCGCAACCAATCAAGGCTCTGAAGAGCAGGTAGACCGTGCTATCCGGCCAAAAACTCTGGCTGATTATGTAGGGCAAATGAAAGTCCGTGAGCAAATGGATATCGCCTTTCAAGCCGCCAGAAAGCGGCAAGATGCACTCGATCATGTACTTATTTTTGGCCCTCCCGGTCTTGGAAAGACCACTTTAGCCAATATTGTGGCGACAGAAATGGGGGTTAATATCCGTCATACTTCCGGCCCTGTGCTGGAAAAAGCCGGTGATTTAGCCGCATTACTCACCAATCTGGAAGAAAATGATGTGCTGTTTATTGATGAAATTCATCGTTTAAGCCCTGTGGTCGAAGAAATTCTGTATCCCGCAATGGAAGATTATCAATTGGATATTATGATCGGTGAAGGCCCCGCAGCTCGTTCCATCAAGCTAGATTTACCGCCATTTACTTTGGTTGGTGCAACCACCAGAGCCGGTTTGTTAACTTCGCCGCTACGAGATCGTTTTGGTATTGTTCAGCGATTAGAGTTTTACAATGTTGAAGAATTAACCAGCATTGTTGAGCGCTCCGCCGGAATTGTTGGGTTACCGATTGATAATCAGGGCGCTCAAGAGATCGCCAGACGCTCCCGAGGCACGCCACGTATTGCCAATCGGCTGCTGCGCCGGGTAAGAGATTATGCTGAAGTGAAAGCCGATGGTGCGATTAACAAAAGTATTTCTGATATGGCCCTGAATTTACTGGATGTGGACAATCTGGGATTTGATAATATGGATAGAAAATTATTGCTTGCCATTATCGAAAAATTCGACGGCGGCCCGGTGGGTCTTAACTCATTAGCGGCGGCAATCAGTGAAGAAAGAGATACCATCGAAGATGTGTTAGAACCATTTTTGATCCAACAGGGCTTTATTCATCGAACCCCACAAGGACGAGTGGCTACTCAGTCCGCTTATCGTCATTTCGGTTTGAAAGGAATAACCCCGGACGGATAGTTTGAATAGCGCTTAAGCGTCAGGGTGTTTGCTATTTTTGCCAAGACTAATCAAATGGACATCATTGATTTTAAAGGGGGTGCCCCATTGCTGAATGGTCATCATATCTTTGACATAATTGCCCGAAAAGTTGATAACAGTACCTTGTTTCATATATTTTTTATCAAGATTCATCGGCAGCAGTTTTTCACCTTTATCGGTGACAATGCCGTAAAATCCACCTTCTAATCCAATATATTGAATTGTTCCTTTGTAGGGATATTTTGACGCTTGTTTCATAGTGTCCTCATTCGATGACTGAAGTTCAGATGACTGAGTCTCAGGTGTTTTAACCTCAGACGATTTAACCTCATTTGGCGCGACTTGAATGGTTTGGCCATTAGGTTCTGTTTGCTGGCAGCCTGCAATAACAAAGGTTAAAACAATGGTTAAAAATAATAGACTTGAACGCATTTTATTGTTCCCTGTACAGGTTAAAAATATTTGAAGGTTAAAAATATTGACTAATGTAAACAGCACTTCTTAAATTTCTTACCACTACCACAGGGACAAGGGTCATTTCTGCCCACGCTTCGCTGTATGTTTTTAAATGGCTTTGTAATCATTTCTGATCCTGATGAGTCGGTTTCTGGATGCAATAACATATTTTCTATTTCATCGTCACTTAAGGCTAAATCCTGACCCAGCATACCAACACCTGAAAGTAGGTTTGGCAGCACTTTAAAACAGCCTTTGGTGTCTGGCAATTGTTGATATAAATCCGGCTCAGATTTTGCCATGGCTTTTTCATCAATAAAGCGCGCTAAAATAAAGTTGAGTACTGATAAAGTTCGGTGCGCTTCCGGGTTATCGTCGGGTAACACCGATTGCCAGGATTCAAACAACCAATCAAACCCATCCAGATAACCAGTTGAAAATTCTATCAATGCCTTGTTAGGTTTTCCACTTGGGGTTAATCCTATTTTTGCCGGTAAGCTGATGGTGCCCCCCTGATCAAACAACTGATTGCATTGACTCCACCAGGTAATCAGGTTGGTGGTAAAAACCTTAACCTGTTCTTCGTTGTCAAAATGAGGCACTTTGTCCTCAGTAGCAACAAGCTGCTCTATCCATTCGGAGGGCTGTATTTCTTCCGGACTAGAAGCCATAGCTGTAATGAAACCTAACGAATGATATAAACTTTCAAAGGATTCTCTGACGCTTACTTGTTTAAAGCAGTCTTCCAGAGCTTTGATATTAAATGTGGACATATGCAAACTCAATATTGAAACGAAGTAATATGGTTGTTAATTTGGAACTATGTGAATTGTACATGTTTTTTGTGTTAAGGCCAGAGCTTATATAGGCAGCAAAAGGTCTGCACAGCCAGAGAGTGGGAGGTTGATATTTGGTAAAAGCAGATCAGTAATATTTATTCAAAGATTGATTACTTCTTGAGCAAATTACGATAGAATGCGCGCCCTCTATGGCTGACAAGCCAAATATTTGAACTCAATATAATTTATTAGACAGGCTACAAACATTGATCTCTACAGCTAACATCACCATGCAGTTTGGTGTCAAACCCCTTTTTGAAAACATATCGATTAAATTCACCAATGGTAATCGTTACGGTTTAATCGGCGCTAATGGTTGTGGTAAATCAACCTTTATGAAAATACTGTCGAATAAACTGGAGCAGTCCGCTGGGCAAGTGATCACCGACCCCAACGAGCGGATCGGCGTATTGGGTCAGGATCAATTTGCTTTTGAAGAATATTCAGTGGTTGATACGGTGATTATGGGTCATAAAGAATTATGGGAAGTGAAGAAAGAAAGAGACAGAATATACTCTCTTACAGAAATGAGTGAAGAAGAGGGCATGCGAGTGGCCGATCTGGAAACGGAGTTTGCCGAAATGGATGGTTACACGGCGGAATCCCGCGCCGGTGAATTATTATTAGGTTTGGATATTCCAACCGAGCAACATTTTGGTTTGATGAGTGAAGTCGCACCTGGCTGGAAGCTACGAGTATTATTGGCCCAGGTACTATTTGCCGAGCCCGATATCATGTTGCTTGATGAGCCAACCAATAATCTGGATATCAACTCGATTCGATGGCTGGAAGATATTTTAAAACAGCGTCAATGCACCATGATCATCATTTCTCATGATCGTCACTTCTTAAACAGTGTTTGTACCCATATGGCCGATCTGGATTATGGTGAAATCAACCTATACCCCGGTAACTACGATGAGTATATGACTGCCGCCACCCAGGCTCGTGAGCGTTTACTATCACAAAATGCCAAGAAAAAAGTAGAAATAGCCGAACTGCAATCATTTGTCAGCCGCTTTTCTGCTAATGCATCTAAAGCCAAACAAGCCACCTCAAGAGCCAAACGATTAGAAAAAATCGAACTGGCTGAGGTTAAAGTTTCCAGTCGGGCCAGTCCATTTATTCGCTTCCCGCAGGAGAAAAAATTATTCCGTTTGGCGTTAGAGCTTGAAAATGTCTCAAATGGATACGATGAGTTACTCTTCAAAGACTTTAATCTGATGTTAGAAGTGGGCGAAAAAGTGGCGATTATCGGTCCAAACGGCGTTGGAAAAACCACCTTTTTGAAAACTTTGATTGGCGAAATGCCGGTTAAGTCTGGCGAAGTGAAGTGGTCTGAAAATTCTAAGATTGGATATTATGCGCAAGACCATAATGAATATTTTTCTGAAGATATGTCGGTTTACGAATGGATGAATCAATGGCGCAGAGAAAGCGATGACGAACAAGCAATCCGCGGCGTTTTAGGGCGTATGCTGTTTTCGCAAGATGATATCAAAAAATCCGTGACCAAGTTGTCTGGTGGCGAGAAAGGTCGTATGATGTTTGGCAAATTAATGCAGCAAAAGCCCAATATTCTAGTGATGGATGAGCCGACCAATCATATGGATATGGAGTCAATCGAAGCGTTGAACCTGGCATTAGAGCATTACGAAGGCACGCTCATTTTTGTCTCTCACGATAGAGAGTTTGTTTCTTCGTTAGCCACCAGAGTGTTAGATATGAAACCAGAAGGTATCACGCATTTTGAAGGGCGTTATGAGGATTATTTAGCTTCGCAAGGGATTTAGGCTTTTCCTCCCCCTTTGCGAAGGGGGATTTAGGGGGGTAGGGGGATTTTACAGAGTACAGAGTATGATGTTTGCCAATAGCTTAATTTTTATGTTCGGGCCTTTCAAATGCCCCCCCTAACTCCCCCTCTTTACTAAAGTGGGGAACCAAGCCTTGAACATCATCGAAGCAACTACACCTCAACAAATCAAAAACGCTGCTGATTTATTTCGTGAATATCAACAATTCCTGGATGTCGATCTCTGCTTTCAGGGATTCGAGCAAGAACTCGCCACGCTTCCCGGTAAATACGCATCACCTCAAGGCACTATTCTACTCGCCGAACATAACGGCAAAACTGCTGGTTGTGTTGCAGTGCGTTCACTTAAAAACGATATTTGCGAAATGAAACGCCTTTATGTCAAAGATGAATTTCGGGGATTATCAGTTGGCAGAAAATTAACCGAAGCGATCATTCAAAAAGCCAAACAACTTGGCTATAAAAAAATGCAGCTGGATACTTTGCAAAGGCTAGACAGAGCTGTCGATTTATACGCTAAGTTAGGTTTTAAAAAAATCAGCCCTTATTATGCCAACCCGCTGGATGAAGTGGTTTATTGGGAACTAGAATTAAACTAAGTTAATGAGCCGTATATTCTCAGCTTGTTCTAGAAAACTAACAAAGTACAAAATATTCAAACACTTATCACAGTTACCTCAAAAAAGTCTTAAATTTACCTCAATTTTACATATTTGAGGTTAAATTCTCCCTCTCAATTGGTTATAGTGCTGCTTTCGCATACTAATGCAGGGTAATCGAACAAACAATGACCACTGAATTTATCTGGCCAATAAGAGTCTACTACGAAGATACCGATGCTGGTGGCGTGGTTTATTACGCTAATTATTTAAAGTTTTATGAGCGGGCACGCACCGAATGGCTGAATAAAATGAACATCAATCAGGTTGAATTGTTAGATGAAGATATCGTATTTGTGGTGACCCATGCAGAAATAGAGTACTTAAAACCGGCAAAACTAAATAATGAACTAATCGTTAAAAGCCGGATCAATAAAGTCAGCGCTGCCAGTGTAGAATTTGAACAAGAGATTATATTAGAAGAAAAAGGATTAGAAGAAAAAGGGCAGTCAATATTACTCAATAGAGCGAATATTAAAGTCGCCTGTTTAAAATTAAATTCGTTTTCACCTTGTCGGATACCGACAATCGTTAAAGAGGAGTTTCAGCGTGTCAGCTGATATGTCAATTTTAGGATTATTTTTGAACGCGAGCATCATCGTGCAAATCATTATGGTTTCACTGATGCTTTTATCTGTTATCTCGTGGGCAATGATTATTGACAGAAGTCGCTCACTTGGAAAAGCCACTAAAAATGGTAATCAGTTTGAACAACGATTTTGGTCTGGTCTGGATCTGGGAAAGCTTTACAACGACTTAACCGCAAAGAATAAAATTCCCAATGGTATGGAATTATTATTTGTCGCGGGTTACCGAGAGTTTGCCCGATTAAGAAAACAGGAAGGTACATCAGCTGAAGCGGTCATGGATGGCACCCATCGTGCCATGCGAGTGGCTTATTCTCGTGAAATTGACAAGATTGAAGTGCACCTTTCATTTCTTGCCACGGTTGGTTCAACCACCCCTTATGTAGGCCTGTTTGGGACCGTGTGGGGTATTATGAATTCTTTTATCGCGCTAGGTTCGGTAAAACAAGCAACCCTTGCGATGGTCGCTCCCGGTATAGCGGAAGCCTTGATTGCAACGGCGATGGGATTATTTGCGGCTATTCCTGCGGTTATCGCCTACAACCGGTTTACTCACAAAGTACAAAAAATAGAAACTCAGTATGAAAATTTTGTCGAAGAGTTTTCAGGTATTTTGCACCGTAAAGCTCATTCATCTGTTAGAAAATAACCGGCTAATTTATTATGAGTCAACAACCCATCATTCGTAGAAACAAGCGTAAACCGGTTTGTGAAATCAATGTGGTTCCCTATATCGATGTGATGTTTGTATTGCTGGTTATTTTTATGATCACGGCTCCTTTGATTACCGCAGGGGTTAAAGTTGATTTACCGCAAGTGAACGCAGAGCCTATGTCGGCTGATGCAGAGCCGCCGTTAATTGCCAGTATCGATGCCAGTGGCAATTATTATTTATCCGTCGGCGATACATCCGATGAAACATTGGAGTTGCATGAATTGATTGAGCTAGTGATTGCTCATCGGCAATTGAACCCACAAGCGCAAATTATGATCAACGGTGATGGTAGCGTTTCCTACAATAAAGTCGTACAGCTGATGAATTTATTGCAGACTCAGGCTGGTGTTGAATCGGTTGGCCTTATGACAGAGCCGGAAAATTAAAAAAGTTTTCACAGTGAATATGGTTTTAATATTAGTTTTAAATTTAGGGTTTTAGTCGTTATATATGAAGTTAAGTAAAGCCATAATTTATTCTTTAATCGCTCATGTTCTTATGATCGTGTTGCTTGCTTTCAATTATCAGTTTTCTAAAGTAGACATCAAGCAAAGCAAAGCGCCAAGACAAATCAATGCGACTTCAGTGAATGCGGAAAATGTTAGAAAGCACTTTAAAAAACTCAAGCAAAAAGACATCAATAAAAGAAATAAAGATATTGAACGATTAAGAAAGTTAAAAAAACAAGAGGACGATAGCCGTAAAAAAAGAATTGAAGAAGAGCAAAAAGTAAAAAAAGCCAAACAACGTCAAAAAGATGCAGAAAAAAAACGTAAAGTGGAAGAAAAGAAAACTGCCGATGCAAAAAAGAAACGTATCACAGATGAAAAAGCTCGCAAAAAGAAAATAGCTTTAGACAAAAAGAAAACAGCTGATGCCAGGAAAAAGGCAGAAGCTGAAGCAAAAAGAAAACGTAAACAAAAAGAAAAGGCAGAAAAAAAACGTAAAGAAGAAGCCAGAAAGAAAAAACTCGCTGAAGAAAAAGCCGCGCAAGATGCATTAGAAAAAGAAATGGAACAGCAGATGGCCGATGAAGCGGCGGCTTTAGATGCGGCGCAACAGCAGCAGGTTCTGAACGAAGTTGACAAATACGTTTCGTTAATAACAGGTAAGATTAAAAGAAACTGGATCAAGCCAGAAAAAAGGGGTTATTGCATATTTAGAATAAACCTTGTGCCCGGTGGACTTGTCATGGACGTATCAGTGCTGCAAGGTGATAAACAGCATTGTGATTCAGGACAAAGAGCGATTTACAAAGCTGAGCCATTGCCTGTATCTTCAGATCCCGATGTTTTTGCAGAGCTAAAAGCAATAAGATTAACTTTAGGAGAACAAGAAAGTAATGATTAAACAATTGATCAAAATGGTATTTTTTATAGTCGTAGCCATTTCGACTAAGCTCCATGCGGAAATTGAAATAGTAATAACAGATGGCATGGACAATGCAAGACCTGTCGCAGTCCTACCATTTTCATGGCAAGGATTGGGTCCAAAAACTGACTCTAAAGCCAGCCAGGATGTCGGCGCAATCATCGCATCGGATCTACGTCGCAGTGGTCGTTTTAACCCAATGGCCCGGCACTTATTGCTGCAAAATGTGGATAACTACGATGAGGTGAACGTCGACTTATGGAAAGAAAAGGGCATTGAAGCGGTGGTAGTTGGCAGAATTACCCAAGTCCCCGATGGCCGTTTAAAAGTGGCTTATGAACTAGTCGATGTTTTCCGTAAAACTCAAGAAGTGCGAAACGGTAAGCTTTATAACGTCAATCGAAATAAGCTCGATAGCTATTCGGCCTTTATTCAACCGAAAAACTTAAGATTTCATGCCCATCGAATTGCTGACAGGATTTACGAAAAACTCACTGGTGAAAAAGGCGCGTTTGCCACTCGTATTGCATATGTTACCGTTGATCGGGGTCAAAAAATATCTCACCGTTTGATGGTAGCAGATTCCGATGGTTATGCGCCACAAGTTGTTTTTTCCAGTAGCCAATCGATTATGTCGCCCGCGTGGTCGCCAGACGCGCAACAGTTGGCTTATGTTTCTTTTCAAAATGGCCGCTCTGAAGTTTATATCAAAGATATTTATAAAAGCACTAAAGCCACCTTAGTGGCTGCATTTGAAGGCATCAATAGCGCTCCGGCATTTTCACCTGATGGTCGAAGAATGGCTTTAACTCTATCGAGAGATGGTAATCCCGAAATCTATGTGTTGGACTTAACTACCAGGCGATTTTCTCGCATCACCAATCATTACGGTATTGATACCGAGGCAAACTGGACCCCCGATGGACAGTCTTTGACCTTTACCTCAGACAGAGGTGGTCGCCCACAGATTTACCGTAAGAACTTATTTGGTGACAAAGCCGTTCGCCTGACCTATGAAGGTAACTATAATGCCAGTTCCTCGTTTACTCCGGATGGTAAAACGATGGTATTGATCAATCGTACCAGTGGTGTATTTCATGTGGCAACTCAGGATATTGAGTCAGGTAGCATGCAAACCATTACCGAAACCCGACTGGATGAATCTCCCAGTCTGGCACCCAATGGCAGCATGATCATTTATGCTACCGTTTATCGTGGCCGCCAGGTATTATCTGTGGTTTCTACCGATGGACGATTTAAAGCAAGATTACCCTCTAAAAAAGGTGAAGTTAAAGCGCCAGTCTGGTCGCCTTATTTGAATTAGGATTTGTAAGCAAATTGTAGGTTGGCTTTTAAGCCAACAGTTCCTTGGTTGTACGCTCAATTGCTGGTCTAAAGACCAACCTACAAAGGCCGTAAGCAAATTGTTTTTTGTATAAATGGCTATCAAATAAGTAACAAAAGCGATTTAAAAAGCTCAAAAGTGTGAGAAAGTGCTGATTTATTCAATATTTAGCTAAAGTTTACTGAATCAAGCCTTGATTGTGGCTTAACAATTCGATGATAATAGAGTGAAAATTCAAGCAGTTATAATTTTAACTAAAATGTATTAAAAAACCAAAAAATGGGAGAGTGTAAATGTCTATCGTAAAAATGGGGAAAAGCCTGGTAATTGTTGCGTCTGCGGCGCTATTGTTTGCTTGTGCTGGATCTGATACTAGTGAAAAAGAAGAAGTTGTTACGCCTGTTGTTGAAGAGCAAGTTATTGAAGCTCCTATAAAAACAGCTGCAGAATTAGCCAAAGAAGCAAACGATGCCGCTCGTGCTGCTGCGGGTTCTATTGTTTATTTTGAACTGGATGAGTCTGTTGTTAGCTCACAAGGTCGTGCAGTGCTAGAAGCACACGCATGGTTCTTATCTCAAACTGAAAATGCAGGGATTGTTGTTTCTGTTGACGGTCACTGTGATGAGCGTGGAACACCAGCATACAACTTAGCACTAGGCGAGCGTCGTGCTAAAGCTGTTGCTCAAATTTTAATGTCTTACGGCGTATCGTCTTCACAAATCAAAACGGTTAGCCACGGTGAAGAGCAACCAGCTAACCCTGGTCATGATGAAGCTGCATGGGCTGATAATCGTCGAGCAGTTTTAGATTACACAGAATAAGCTGTCGACTAAAAAGATTTCAAAATATTGTAACAGCTTATCAATTTGATGAGCTGTTACTAATAAAAATAGAGTAAATTATGCAGAGTAAATCTTTATTTAAATCGGTGACTTTTGTCACCGTTTTTTTTGCCTCGATTGTCGGTCTTTCGATCGCTTCTTTTTCTGCATCGGCAGAATCAGAGCTATCACTAGAGCAAAGAATTCAACATCTGGAAGAACTTAATCAAACCAGAAACAAGGTCCAGGCTGATACCAGTTACCAGTTGAGCGAATTACAACGGGAAGTCCGCTTGCTGACTGGACAGGTCGAAAACAATAGTTTTAAATTGAAACAAATCCAGGACAGGCAAAGAGATCTGTATCGCGATATTGAAAGCCGCTTGTCTGGATTATCGAGTCAACCTGCTGGGAGTAGCGGAAAAACCTCTAAACCAGTGGTCAATAAATCAACAACACCTGCTGCAAAAAATAACGGCGAAACGCGTAAAAAATTTGAAGCCGCTTTTGCCCTGGTCAGAAACAAAGATTACAAAGCGGCAATTAGCGCATTTACGGCATTTTTATCGCAATATCCAACCAGTAGTTATTCAGCCAACGCCCATTTTTGGATGGGGCAAGTCTATCTGGTTCAAGGGAATTTAAAGGATGCAGAGCAGCAATTTACCTTGCTGGTTTCAACATTTCCAGATTCATCCAAAGTGGCCGCCGCCAAGTTAAAGCTAGGTGATATTTTTGTTAAACAAAAAAAATGGGCTGATGCCAAGCGTTATTATACCGATGTTGCTAATAACGTGACCGGTGCTCAAGGACAGCTTGCCAGAAAAGGCCTGGATAAAGTTAAAAAAGCCGAGCATTAATTATAAACAGTTTTTGGTTACGAGCTGTGAGTTAAAATCAAAAGATTAAATCCCCCCAGGCCCTCTTTGCAAAGAGGGGGATTAAGTATTTATGCTAAAATCAATTCACCAATCATTATTAGAAGCCTCAATTTGTCCCGCTTAAGAATCACAGAAATTTTTTATTCACTGCAAGGTGAATCCTCCAGTATTGGCAAACCAACACTTTTTGTGCGTTTAACTGGTTGTCCGTTACGCTGCATTTGGTGTGACACCGAATATGCTTTTAGCGGTGGTGAATATTGGGACATGCCTGCACTGCTGGAAAAAATAGAAAGCTTCAATCCACAAAATATTTGTATCACGGGTGGCGAACCGCTGGCACAATTAAAGCCATGTTTAGAATTAATGCAGCTGCTTTGCAAAAAAGGTCATAATGTCTCTTTGGAAACCAGTGGTTCTATCGATATCTCAGAGGTTGCTCCTGGCGTAAGTAAAGTCATGGATCTTAAAGCACCAGATTCCGGTGAAATGGGTAAAAATCTTTATTCAAATATCCAATACCTTAATAAAAATGATGAAGTAAAATTTGTGATTAAAAGTCGCAAAGATTATGATTGGGCAAAAATGAAAATTGACCAATATCAGTTGTCCGACAAAACCAACGTAATTATTTCTCCGTGTTTTGGCGACATTGACGAGCGGCAGTTGGCGGAGTGGGTTATTGAAGATAATTTGCCGGTAAGATTTCAAATTCAAATGCATAAAATTTTATGGAATGATGTTCAGGGGCATTAGAGATGTTCAGGGGCATTAGAATAGAAGATGTACAGGGTAACCTGAAGGTGCTTAAATGAACAAAAAAGCAATTATACTTTTCTCTGGCGGGCTTGATTCCACCACTTGTCTGGCTATCGCTCAATCAGAAGGTTTTGACTGTTATGCACTGAGTTTTAGTTATGGTCAAAAACATTCTTCTGAGTTGCAAGCCGCAAAAAAAATTGCCAGTCATTCTGATATAAAAATACATAAAATTATCGTTCTTGACTTAGGCAGCTTTGGTGGTTCAGCTTTAACCGATGATAACATTGAAGTTCCAGAATGTAGTACGGGTGGCATTCCGGTGACTTATGTACCGGCAAGAAATACAGTGTTCTTTTCAGTAGCTCTTGCCTGGGCTGAAGTACTTGAAGCCGATGTGATTTTTGCCGGAGTGAATGCGGTGGATTATTCTGGTTATCCCGATTGTCGCCCAGAGTATATTAAAGCATTTCAGCGAATGGCCGACCTTGCCACTAAAGCCGGAATTGAAGGTCATGGCGTTAAAATAAAAACGCCGCTAATTCATCTCACTAAAGTCGAAATTATTCAAAAAGGTCATCAACTGGGAGTCGATTATTCACAAACTGTTTCCTGTTATCAGGCCGATGAAAACGGGGCTGCGTGTGGAGTATGCGATTCGTGCCAAATACGCCAAAAGGCATTTGAGAAGGCTAAAGTAAATGATCCAACTCGTTATCAATTAAATTAGAGTTATTTCAGTGTTTTTTTGTGAACAACAGCAAGATTTTTTCCGGCCACTTACCAGTAAATATCGAGAACAGGTACTTGAGTGTTTGCAGCTTTTGTATGTTCGTCTGTATACGAGTCAGGCTGACTATAACCAGGTCCTTTCCAGAGATATGATCATTGAGTGCTTCGAAGAGGCAATTACTCGCGCGCCCCTTTTAGATTCTCAGCAAGAAGATGAATTTATTCAAGCAACCCGTTCTCAACGAGAACAGGCCAGTTGGACTCTTAACCTTTTACTCGAACATGCTTGGTTAGAAAAGCAGGTTGACGAAGCGACCTTACAAAGCTCTTACGGGTTTACCCGTGTGGGACGGTTATTTACCCAACCAGTTATCGAGCTTAATCAGGGGCGTTTTAGAACCCGTCACCGTAATACCAGGAATACCCGAAACGCGCTTAAAATGTTCGTTGAACAGGGTGATATTTATGACTTGCTCGATGCCTATGAATATTCTGAACGGATTATTAGTGATTTCACCGATGTCATTAGTGAGTTAGATGAACGTAAGCGTTCGCTCATTCAGGAAGTTGAGAACCAGCAATTAGTGCAAAAAGCCAGTGACGAATTTTTTGATTTTATGGAAAAACGTTTTGTGCCGGATCTATCTATTCGATTATCCGTTGACAGCGTTGAAAAATACCGAGATGAAATTGACTCAACCATTGCATCGGCCAGGCGTAAGCGCAAGGATTTTAAGCTAAGAGCTGAGCAAGAACTGCGAAAGTGTGCACCAGAGCTTGTATCCGAGGGCGCTCCATCACTCCTTTTTTATCTTTTAGATAAAATTGAACAAAGGATCCATAATGCAAGCGATATTATGCTTCCTGCATTGCGTAAAGCATTGCTGAGTTTTACTCGCCGTGCAGATATTATCATGCGACAACTCAGTTTTAGTTATCAGGAAGGTGGTGACCAACTGCTTAATAACCTGCGCCAATTGTCCGCTTTAAACGAAGATGATTTTCAATTAAGAATTCAAGGGGCGGCCCAGCAAATGGCAGGGCTTAAGGTGAATTTTATTGATCCTTCTCAGCTAAAAATTCACGCTACCAGACGAAAAAAAATTGTAGACACGCGAGTTGAACAAGCTGTTGTGATGGACGAAGCGTCTCGCAAAGCGCTTTATTTACAACAAATGGTTGAAAAAGCATTTACTACCAATAATCAGGACATGAAGGACTATTTGGTTACATCGCTCAATAAGGGGCATAAGATAGCGCTTCATCAATTACCGATTAGCAATGCCAAAGAGCTCTTGATGCGAAGTCATGCGATTGAGATTGGTAGTGCCGGACATCAGTCCAGTGAGTTTGAATTTAGAGTTGAACCTACTGGTCAAAGAGTTAGTGATGAGTATTTTCTGGATGGCGATGAATTTACTCTTGAGCTGATCAGTAAATTAGAAAATGGTGAGAATAAATCATGAGCCTGAAGGAATATGTCAACCAGCGTTTGGAGAAAACTCTCGTTAGTGAATTAGAATTTCAAGAACTGATTATAAGGCTGATGAATTACTCGGTCATTCTGCGAGATGAAAGCCAAACAGAGCTACAGCTTTATGATCGGTTAATTCGCTGTAGAGATTTAGTTGAAGAATACCTGGGTCTAATGGATATTCAATTATTGATCGATACGCGATTTGAATATGCTCGTGTATTTCCACCATCCAGTGAGATCCCTGGAATGAAAGAAGCCGAGGATAATGCATGGAGTGGAAGTCTTAGAAAAACACTGAGTCAATATGAAGTAGCGTTAGTTTTAGTCATCAGAGCGCAATACGAAAAGTCATTAAAAGAAGGCAAAATCGATGAGAAGGGAATTGCTTTAGATTCAATCGAGTCGATAACCATCGCCACCAAGAACCTCCTTGGTCGAGGCTTGCCTGAAAAAATCGGTGAACGAAAAAAAACCTTTCAACGGTTAAGGCAGTTAAGGTTGATCGATTTTAGAATTGATGAAGCATTTGAGAATGGTGAAGGCTGGATCAAAATACACCCGATGATTGTTACTTTTGTGAGTAATGCGGCAGTGGAAGCTTTGGTGAGTGAAGATATTGATGAGCAGGTCAGTGACGCTCAAACGAAAATATCTGACGATGAAGTAGGAGAAAGCCTTGTTTCTTAAAAAATTAATCATGGTTAATTGGGGAAATCTACCTAATGGTGAGTTTGAGTTCGGTCCCATTAATCTATTCTCCGGTGGAAATGGTTCAGG
>JAUUYO010000090.1 GCA_030590405.1 Kangiellaceae bacterium | reverse complement strand
TAAAGCGTAAGTGCAATATATTCCAATAACGCTTTGATATTGACGCATAATAATGGCCATTACTTGGTTTGCGATCAGCTGTTTATGATTATTCCAGGTTAGTCGAGATGAATTGAGCCGAAAAATGCGCCTTCAGCCACTCCGTCTATTTACAACTATTAATCGTGCGGTTGTATATTCTTTGATGGGAAGTTATTGATAATGTTGATTATGGTCGTAGCGCGCCTCTTTGTCGTAAAAAGGCGCAACTAGTCCGCTTAAATTTTTATCTTGCAAAAAGAGCCTTCATTCAAACATTCAAAACCTAGCCATTTGTCTTTTCTGTCATAAATCATCGGTTCGCCAGTGTAAGGGTTAGTTATGTTTGAGCTATTTATAGACTCTTCAACCTGTTCATCAGGGACAGTTTTTAATAGAAGTTGTAACCTCACTAAACTTATCACACCATTTAAGTCATGGACTCTGGCGATATAGTCTTGGGCTTGAATCAACGTCGCAGGCAGCAGCAGCTTTCCACCGAGATTATATAAACTGTTAGGTGAAAAGTCTGAGAGAGATTTTAGTTCTTGAAAACAGCAGTTAGCCTTATCATTGATTGCTTGATAAAAGTCCTTAGAAGATAATTCACTCAAGCGATTTATCGGATGGATAAAATATTGTTGATAATCGTTTATGGTGGCATTTGTTTGCATTAGCCAAAATATGGGGCTGCTGCTTAGGCCAAAGGCCATTTCCAGCTGTGCGGGCTTAATTGAAGTCAAGGTGTTGTAAAAAGCTCTTTGTTCAAATTCAAAAGCTTCGCTAATATTCAATTCCTGTTTAGACAGGGGAGTTAACATCGTGTTGACAAGCTGAAACTCATCTGCGGTAATTTCGGTATGGTTTTTTAATAACTCCGACAACACCTGTAGATCACTCCAAATACCTGCTACGGCAATCATCTTATCTATCAGGCTATTACCATTTTTTAATAACATCCGCCAAAAGTTCAGGTCCTGGTTAATTTGTTGGATAAACTCGGATGAACTTTCCGAGTTAAGAGCACTTGCCGTTTTCAATCGTCTTAGTTTCATCAAGAGTCCGTATGGCGGTAGGGGAGAGACAAAAGTCAAATGACCGATATGTTGGAAGTTGGACATTTGAGTTATCTGCTCATATCGACTTAACATTAAAATAAGTCTTGGATCATCGATAGGCTCATTAGAAAGCTGATGGGCTAGTTTTGCCATACATCCATATTCACTTCTTGCAGTACAGCGTTCATATCTATCTTCCCAGCTAGCATCCAGATCTTTACCACCTAAAATTTCAGTATAATCGTCGGCTGTAATTTCATCTAAATCCCTTTGTTCTTTATTTTCAAGATAGCGAGTTATTAGCGCGCTTCCCGCGTGAATGACATTTTTATCGTTGGATGCTGACAAACCCCAAATAGCAAAAAAAGCATTCTCGTTAACTGGTGGCATTTTTACGGGTTTAAGGCTTTCAGCAACTTCTGGAGAAAGTTCCTCATCGAAAGCTGAAAAATTAACAAAAATCACAATGAAAATAAAAATCAAAAATACTGCCAGTACTCCTAAAAGCAATTTTTTTGTCAGGCTAAGGTTTCTCATCTTTTGGTTTCTCCAAAGGGAAGGTTTGCTTTGTGTGAATCTACAGTATTGTAAAAATTGGAATAATATACCTGAGTAAAACGTCCTGAAAACCTGAAAGCCTTCGGTATAGGCTAGTTTCAGTAAAATTAAATGCTACACTTCATTCTATGAATTTGAGTACACAAAATAATATTCTTTATACGGTTAACTTTGAAGTTTGTCCTGAATCAGGGCAAATAAAGTTGGGCGATAAAGTGATCCGGTTGGGCCCTGTGAATATGCGGGTGCTGCTAGTGTTGCTTGAAAATCATGGTCAGGTGGTTAGTCGCGCTAAATTATTTGAGCAAGTATGGAAAAACCAGGTTGTCAGTGATGATACTTTGACCCGTTGTATTTCCGATCTGAGAGGGCTGTTAGGGCAATATACGGAGCAGATCAAACTCATTGAAACTATTCCCAAGCGAGGGTATCGATGGATAGCTGAGGTGTCTGGCCAACAAACCACGGATCAACTATCGTCTAACCAGCAAACAATTCAAAAAAGTGTAGCCAAAACCGAATCGATACAAACTCCTCTGTCGACAACTGAAAACGATATCGCTACGCGGCCAAAACTGAAGAAACAGTGGAAATTTCTTGGGATGTGGCTTATGGGTGGTATTGTTCTTTTGTTATTGTTATCGACTTCAACGCTTTGGATTGTTAATCAAATGCTCGACTCAGGCACGGTTCGGGTCGCGTTGCTGCCAATGCAAACAGAAAATAAGCAGCAGAAGAATATTGCCAGTAACTTTGAAGATTTGTTAAAAGAGCAGCTATTGGCCACCGATAATATTCGTTTTCTTTCTTCGCGAACAATTGATGGCAATCGGCAAAATCTATATCCTTACTTATCAAGGAAATTTGCTGCGCAGTGGATCATTGAAGGGCGAATACGGTCTAATCAGGAAAGGTTGAAAATAACGCTTAACCTGGTTGATGCGCGTACAGCGCTTGTTTCTCAGTCTTTTACTAGAAATTATGCCTCGGATGAAATGACGCTGAATAATGTAGTGGCGCTATTTATTAAGGAATTGGAATTAAGTCTTAATCGAGATTGATTGAACCGTAAAATCCCTGTTCTCCCATCCTGCTTTTCTAATTCATAATCGCTTAATTTTTAAACAATCCTATTCCATCCGCTGCTAGCCGTGTATAATACGCGCCCTCAGCATTGGGCTTACGCGCTTAATGCCACAGAATTCAATCTAACTTAATGATTTATAACAAATTGTTAATATTTAAACATCGGAGTAAAAAATGGCGATCGAACGTACTTTTTCAATTGTAAAACCTGACGCAGTGGCTAAAAATGTTATCGGACAAATCTATGCACGTTTTGAAAGTGCTGGACTACAAATCGTTGCTAGTAAAATGATGCAATTAAGCAAAGAAAAAGCAGAAGGCTTTTACGCAGAACACTCCGAGCGTCCTTTTTTCAATGACTTAGTGGCTTTTATGACGTCTGGTCCGGTAATGGTTCAAGTTTTAGAAGGCGAAGATGCGATCAAAGCAAACCGTGAAATCATGGGGGCAACGAATCCTGCTGAAGCGGCTCGTGGTACATTACGCGCTGATTTTGCGGCTTCTATTGATGAAAATGCGGCTCACGGTTCAGACGCGCCAGAATCAGCGGCTCGTGAAATTGCTTATTTCTTCTCAGAAGATGAAATCTGTAAGCGAATTAGATAGAAAAGAAAAATGGAGCGGGGAGCCAGGAGCGGGGAGCTGAGTTAATTCCAGACTTTTACTCGCTCCCAGCTCCTCGTACCTAGCTCTCGCATTCCAAAGGAATGCTTTCCCGTAAAGGTACTGTAATGAGTGATAAATTAAATCTACTCGACCTGACGCGCGATGAAATGGTTGAATTTTTCAAAGAGATCGATGAAAAACCATTTCGTGCCCCTCAAGTCTTCAAATGGCTGCACCAATTTGTCGCTGATGATTTCGATCAGATGACCAACATTTCCAAGTCTCTCAAAGAAAAACTTAAATTGGTCAGTGAAATCAGAGGTCCTGAGATTATCACGGAACAACTCTCTGATGATGGCACCATCAAATGGGCACTAAAAACCAAAGACGGACAGGCGATTGAGACTGTTTTTATTCCCGATGGCGAGCGTGGCACGCTGTGTATTTCTTCTCAGGTTGGTTGTGTCTTAAATTGCTCTTTTTGTTCCACCGCTCAGCAAGGCTTTAATCGAAACTTAACCACTGCTGAAATTGTTGGTCAGGTGTGGCTTGCGGCACGCCGGATTGGCGCGTTACGGACTACCGGTAAACGGCGCATTAGCAATGTGGTATTTATGGGCATGGGTGAGCCGTTACTTAATTTTGAGCCGGTGGTTAATTCCTGCAATATTTTACTGGATGATTTTGGCTATGGTTTATCCAAACGTCGAGTAACCATTAGTACTTCGGGCGTTGTGCCTGGATTGGACAAGCTTATCCAGCAAGCGGATGTAGCGTTGGCTTTGTCTCTGCATGCGCCCAACAATCAACTCCGCGATGAACTGGTTCCTGTGAATAAAAAATACCCCATCGAAGTATTATTACCTTCAGTCAAACGTTATCTGGATGATTCGAGTGCCAGTAAAAAGGTCACGATTGAATATGTGATGTTAAAGGGGGTTAATGATACCGCCGCTCACGCCCGCGAATTGTCGCGAGTACTGAAAGATATGCCCTGCAAGATCAATCTCATTCCGTTTAATCCTTTTCCCAAAACGCGGTATGACACCTCAACTCGTAAAGATATCGAAAAATTTGGCGAAATTTTGATCAAAAAGGGCTTTGTTGTTGTCACAAGAAGAACCCGTGGCGAAGATATTGATGCGGCCTGCGGTCAGTTAGTCGGCCAGGTCGCCGATCGAACTAGGCGAGAGGAAAGATTGCAAAGGAAAGAGGGTAAAATATCAGTAAAGACCGTTGACTAAGTTGGCATTAATATTAAGTTGGCATAATTAAGGACTGCTCTGTGGTATGATTAAGCGGAAAAAATCAAAGTATAAGTAAGTAACTACTTAGCAGGTTACTAAACAGTATGGTAACTGCTCAGGTAAGTGGAGTAGTTACCATAATAATTACTTCTTTAGCGAACCTATAAGGGAGCCAGAATTTATGGGCAAACAATTACTCAGAATAAGTTTATTAGTCATTACACTAGGCTTTGTTACTGCTTGTCAAACAACCTCTGATAGTTCGATCCGATCGATTGGCTCACAAGGATCAGCCGCAAGTGCGGAAGACTTTGATAGACAAAAAGCAGCCCAGGTACGATTGAGCGCGGGTTTGCAATATTTGCAAGTCGGTAGTTTGCAAAATGCCAAACGTCATCTCGATAAAGCATTAGAACTGGGCGCTGATTCGGGTAATGTTCATTTTGGTATTGCTTATTACTATGAGCAAGTTAAGGAATTTAAACGAGCTGAAAAGTCCTATAAAAAAGCGCTTAAAATTGAATCCAACAACCCTGATTTTTTAAATGGATATGGCTCTTTTTTATGCGGTCAAAAGCAGTATAAAAAAGCGGACAAGTATTTCAACAAAGCGATTGAGCAACCGATTTATCCAGATATAGCCTCTGCTTTTATGAATGCCGGTGTTTGCGCCAAACAAGGTGGTGATCAAGATAGAGCTGCCAGCTACTTTCGAAAAGCGCTTAACCGAAACAATAAATTGCCAGTGGCATTGATCGAAATGGCCGAAGTCGAATTTGACAAAAAAAGATATCAAAGAGCTTTTTCATATATCAAACGCTATGAAAAAGTATCAAGACCTTCGGCTAACTCGCTTTGGTTGGCATTGCGAGTCGCCCATTATCAAAAGGATAAAGATGCCCAGGCAAGTTATGCGATAAAACTGGAGCAAATGTTTCCGGATTCGGATGAAACTGCAGAATATCTGGATAGTCGTGACCAATGGATGTAGATAACAAAACACAGACTGAATTGTCAGTCGATATTGGCGGCCTGCTCATAGAAGCACGGGAAAATCTTGGCTTAACGGGTCAGGATATTGCCACTCAGATGAACCTGGCTTTCGATATTATCGATAAAATCGAAAAAAACGACTTTACACTGGATATACCGATGACATTTGTTCGCGGCTATATCAAATCTTACGCGACTAAAGTGGGATTAGATACCGGACCGATGCTGGCGGAATTTGACAAACAGGTTGGGGTCGAAGTGCCATCATTAAAACGGGTAGAGCCGATTTCTCGCTTTGATAAAAAACGCAAAGAAGTTAATTCCAGTCACTATTTGTTTAAGTCCGTTTCTATTTTAATCCTGCTGGCTTTCCTGTCTTTTGCGGGCTGGGAATTGTGGAAACGTTTTGGATTGACCGGACAATCTCCTTCAGAAATACAAAATTCAGGCGATTCTGATATTAGCGCCCAATTGAATACTGCCGATGAAAACGAACAGCTTCCTGATGCTATTGTGAATGAATCCACTTCGGAGCCTTCAAACGATAATTTTTCTGAGTCAAACGAAGAAGTTGTCAGTAATGCTAATGGTAATGGTAGCGGTACAGAAGTCGCTTTAAACGATGGGGCTGATAATCTTGATTCGGATTTTCAACAAGTCGCTGAATCCACGTTATTGAGTCAACCAAAGCCTGTTATTAATACAGACAACTTGATCATGTCAAAGCTGGTGTTAGATTTTTCCGCAGATTGCTGGGTGAAGATTGTCGATGCTCGCGGCGAAGTGATTGCCGTAGGGGTCAAGCAAAGTGGTAAACATATGCCGATTGAAGGGGTTGCACCGATTAGCGTTGTTTTGGGCGATCCATCAGTGGTGACTATGAGTTATGCAGGCCGAGATTATGATCTTTCCAGTTATCGTGCTGGTCGACGTGCAGAGATAGTTCTAAAATAATCAAGTTCTAAAATAGTCAAATTCTGGAATAATTAAGTTCTGAATCATCAAGTTTTGAATTAGAAGAGTGAAAGAGTAAAGATAAGATGAAAGGTGAATCCTGGATCGTACGACGAAAAAGTCGGCAAATTATGGTCGGTAACGTGCCAATTGGTGGTGATGCGCCGATTGCGGTACAGAGTATGACCAATACCAATACCTGTGATGTGGCAGCCACACTCAATCAAATTCAGCAAGTCGCGGATGCCGGTGCTGATTTAGTCAGAGTCTCGATTCCGACCATGGATGCTGCCGAAGCTTTCAAACAAATTAAATTGTCTTCCCCCATTCCATTGGTTGCCGATATTCATTTTGATCAAAAAATCGCGTTGAAAGTAGCGGATTATGGCGTTGATTGTTTAAGAATTAATCCGGGTAATATTGGTAAAGAAGATCGCATTCGTGCGGTGATTGAAAAAGCTCGGGATATGAATATTCCAATCAGGATCGGGGTTAATGCCGGTTCATTAGAAAAAGACCTTCAGGTGAAATACGGTGAACCAACTCCGGACGCTTTGGTTGAATCAGCTTTCAGACATATTGATATTCTGGATAAATACGATTTTCAAAATTATAAAATCAGTCTTAAAGCCTCCGATGTTTTTATGACCGTTTCTGCTTACCGAAAATTAGCCAGTCAAATCGATCAACCACTGCATTTAGGTATTACCGAAGCGGGAGGTTTGCGCGCTGGCGCAGTGAAATCCTCGATTGGTTTAGGACTGCTTTTATCAGAAGGGATCGGCGACACTATCCGAATTTCATTAGCTGCCGATCCGGTAGAAGAGATCAAAGTCGGTTACGATATTTTAAAATCACTCAGCCTTCGTCAACGAGGTATCAATTTGATCGCTTGCCCATCCTGCTCTCGTCAGCAGTTTGATGTGATCAAAACGGTTAATGAATTAGAAATGCGTCTGGAAGATGTTAGAGAGGCGATTGATGTGGCAATCATCGGTTGTGTTGTCAATGGACCGGGTGAAGCTAAAGAAGTTGATTTAGGATTAACTGGCGGGCTTAAATCGAGTTTATTATATAATGACGGCGAAAAAAGTCATAAAATTGATAATGCAGAACTAGTTGATTCGCTGGAAAAACTGGTCAGGGAAAAATTAGCCGACAGAGCTCAGAAAATTGATGATAAATCCAAAGGTGAATCTTTGATCAAGGTGAATCTTTCATCTTAGAAAATTATTATATCCGAATAGAAAATTATAAAACTCAAAGGTTTCGTGTCATTGCGAGGAGGAAGGGCCTGCCCCACGAAGTGCTTTGGGTACGACGCGGCAATCTCCAACAAGTTTGTATGAAACTTGAACGATTGTGTAAAATTTTAGGAGATTGCCGCGCCCCGCTCGCAATGACAGAGTGCATTTAACTTTTTCTACAAGACCTATTTTGGCCAGGATAAAATAAATTTAGCGCCGCCGAGCGAAGACCTTTCAATTTTTGCGCTACCCCCATGCAGCATCATCACTCTTTTTACAATGGCTAAGCCTAATCCGAATCCTTTGTTTTTGTGTTGGTTTTTTAATTGAACAAAGGAGTCGAATATTTTATCTCTGGATTTTTTGGCTATTCCAGGACCATCATCTTCTACCAATATCTGATAATATTGTACGCTCTGGGCAAAAGTGATTAGAATACTCTTATTAGAAAATTTACAGGCATTAACAATTAAATTTTGGATCGCTCGCTCCATCAAATAGCTGTCACAGCTAACATTGGTATTTGGAGAGTTTTGCATGAATTTTATTTTTTTGTCGGGATGATTTTTTGTTAATCTTTCTACCAATGTTTCGATCAACATATTGATATCGCCTTTTTCCAATTTGGCAACCGCAGATATGCTTTCAAGCGATGCAAAATTGAGCAATTCGTTGATCAACTCATTCATCTCTGAAATGTCCTCACTGATGCTGGCGATCTGTGTTCGGATCCCGCTAATATCATCGGATTCTTTGGCCATTTGCAACGAGAATCTGATCCTGGCAAGCGGCGTTCTCAGCTCGTGTGAAATAGAGTGAGACATTGCCTGTTGGGTTTCTACCAATAATTTTATTTTATCTAATAGGGCGTTATAAGCTTTTGCCAAATGGTTTATGGAGGAAGTGGCTGGCAATTCAACTTTGGATTGCCATTGTTGCTGGTCAAATTGATTAACGGCTTTTTCTAATTGATTTAGATCTTTGGAAAGGGGCCAGATCCAGTAGAAAATCACTAAGGCGATCAGGCCGTAAAATAAGCCGATAAAGATATTTTTGGCAGGCGATGTTTCATCTTGTTTTAAAAACTTTAGTTGTAGAATTTGTGGATGTTTAGCGAGTTTAATAAAACCCAGGATTTCAGCGTCACTTTGCAGCAATATCGGCTCACGGGTTTGTAATTCATGCTGGATTGATTGAGCTAAATGGTGATTGGTAAGAAGTAGGGAGAACTCACCTTTAAATTGTGAGTTAAGTTGTTGCAGATGATGTTTTAGTTTGTTTTCTTTTAGCTCATCTAATTGCAGTGAGACCAATCTCAATAATGTTTGGTTATGCTCATTGGGAGTTTCTTTTTGTTCAAAATGTTGCCAGGCATAATCGAGACTGATACCGACGATAATAACCGTTGCGACAATCAATAAATAAAGACGTAGAAAAAGATTATTCATTTTTACCAGGCATCGGCAACAAACAGATAACCTTTGCCCCAAATCGTTTTTATTCGGTAGGCATCTTCTGCATTGTCGCCGAGTTTTTTACGCAGTTGTGAGATTCGAACGTCCATGGTTCTATCCAGTCCATCGTATTCTCGATTATAAAGTTTTTTAAATAGATAATCGCGGCTTAAAATATGTCCTGCCTGGCTTGCAATAATCAACAGTAGTTCAAACTCGTGGGTGGATAGGAGTACTTTTTTCTTCTCAAGCCAGACATCTCTTGATGCCGAATCGATTACCAGACTACCGAATGTCAGTGATTTAGCCGTTTCAATTTTTGTTAGCTTTCCTCGTCGCAATAACGCTTTGATTCTGGCTAACAACACTCTTGGTTCAGCTGGTTTGATTACGTAATCATCGGCACCAAATTCAAGCCCTAACACCTGGTCAAAGTCTTCATTGCGGGCCGTTAGCATTAAAATAGGACCGATAAAATCCGGCCGAATTTCTTTACAGATAGTTAATCCATCTTTTCCCGGTAGCATAATGTCGAGGATGATTAAGTCTGGTTTAAAGCGAGCGATCTCTTCTATGGCCTTGTTGCCGTCGCCTTCAATTTTTACCAGGAAATTGGCGCTTTCAAGATATTGTTGTACCAATAAAGCGAGCTTTTGATCATCTTCGACTAAGAGTATTCTGGCAAGTGGCATAATTAATTTCTACATTTTGTCTTGTTATTAACAGGCCCTAATAAAAGCTCCACGGATTACGACGTTTTCGTCTTAAATTGGATGTTTTCTTATATAGCTTTAATGACTTTTGAAATATCAACTGATCGGTTTTTTGATCGCGTAATTCAAAAATGGCATCTTTTTCCAAGGTTAGCATGATTACCTTGCTGGCGTGTGTTTGATTTTTCCAGCAAGCAATGGTCATTTTACTCCGGTAGTTATACAAACAAAAACTACCCGGCTCTGATACTTTCCAATGGATACTAACCTGTATATCGCACTGTTTGGCTTTTCCGAGTAACAAACAACTTTCTGGAGACAAAAACAGGCCGTAGCCTGACGTTTTATTTTCTTCAGCGATTAATCCACTGATATGTAAAATCGTCAGAACAATAAAAAAATATTTTACGACTTTTATTATTCCCATGGTTTTAAACTGTAATCTTATTATTTTGTTAATTATTTTTTGGTGATTGATTTTTAATCAAAGCTAAATCTCTTGCCCACGTAAAAAGTCACTACATAATCATCGCTTGATATCGGGCTGTTAGTGATCTGGCTATCGAGTTTTTGATATTCAAGACTAAATCGCCAATTGTCATTATTGCTTGTTTTGCTATTGAGTGAAATTCTGAGAAACGGGTTAAAGCTGGCATTCGGCTGGTAGGCACCGCGATCATCGACTATTTCATCAAGGTCCACACCATAATAATAATCAGTCAGTTTTTTATCTTTCCAGGTAAAACCCAAAGTGGTGGAAAAAGGCTGGCTAAAAGAATAAGTGTAAGCAAACCGGATTTCTTTACCAGAATGCGTACCAGTCACATCATTGAGCAAGCTAATTTGCAGCAAGCTATCTTCAAAATCCTGGTTATATTCGATGCCTGCTAAATAGCTGAATTTTCGTTTAGAGAGTTCGCCTGGATTGATCTGGGTGAAATTGTCTTCAGTCTGATCCGGCGTTGATATTGAGCCGTCGGAAATGGAAGAGAGATTGACAAATAGATTTCCCGGATCCCAGCGATTAAAGAATACGCTATCGAAATTGGGTGTAGCAATCAGGTTTACCGAGCTGTCTGAATAATCAAACAAAGTGTAACCCACATCCAGATTTTCGATAAAAAAACGATCTCCGTAATAGCTAAATTCCGGTAATATCACTAAAGGGATGTTATTACTTTCAATCAGTGGGTTGCTTCTTAAGCCAATTCCCAGCGATACAGAAAAACGCCATTTACCGGTTTCGACGCATTGGGAGGTCGATTCATCACAAGATTGCTGTTGGTCATTGCTGGCTGATATTAAAGTATCACTGGTTGAAGCTAAATCATCACTGGCTGTGGCAAAATCTGAAAACAATAAAATACCGAACAAGAGCAGGCTTGAGAGATATTTTTTATTTGTATTGATAGAAAAATCCAATGTCGATTAATTATTTGAGAACAACTGAATCAATTATGAACAGATTTGGGTCAGTTATCTTGCTTTTATTGGTTATTTATTGTGAAAAAGTGTAAACCGCAGTTTAACCGATAACTGATTGCTTCGTCGAGAAATCTCTAATCGATTGAAGTGTCTAATTGATTGATACATTGAACTGATACTTTTACAACTCTTTACACTACTAAGCAAATATCGAACAGATATTCTAGAGGTTTGCTCTTATTATTGTCCTGAGCCTGGAGTGTAGATTTAGTCAGGGCTAACGATTGAAATAAATACGGATAAAATGAATAAGAGGTATAAGAAAATGTTAAAGCTTTCCTGTTTGGCGTTATCAAGTTTACTGTTAGTTTTGTGGGGGTGTAATCATTCCGATGATAAGGTCAATATTGATTACAGTGCTCTCAAGCAATCCACGGTTAAGGATGCTTCTTTATCTCAGCCGTCCAGCAATGATTTTAGTACTTATATCAAAAACGGTATTCGCCTTCGATTAGTCCAGCAGTCTGCCCCTGTTGCTTTAGCTAACGATGAAGGTGATGTTCAAAACAGCAGTTTCTCAACCACTAATGTGCATGAAATAGGTGTGGATGAAGCGGACAGGCTTAAATACGATGGGCAGTATTTGTATCAGGTCAGTTTGTCCCGATTTGAAAACAACTCTGCTATGACAGTCGATGGTGGCAGAGACAACGCCATTCGGATTTTAAAAAGTGATCCGGACAACGCCAGCGCAATGTTGGTGAGCGAAATCC
>JAUUYO010000143.1 GCA_030590405.1 Kangiellaceae bacterium | reverse complement strand
AGATACATACTCACAAGATTGTTTCTTGCTTCTTGTGATAATAAGTAAGGCTTAGGATAAGTCCAGACATAATGTTTGAATGCGGCGATCGCTTTAACTTTATCACCTGACTTTTGATACAACTCTGCGACATGCCAAAAACCTTCTCTGGCGAGCTCTTTATCAGTATTGTTGGCAGCAAGTGTTTGATATTCTTTTGCAGCACGCTCCCAGTTTTGTTGCTCTTCATAAATATAAGCTAATTTTTCCGGGATAGCTTTAGATAATTGATGTTTCGGATATTGATTGCGAAATCCTTCAAATAAATTCGCGGCCTTACCCCATTGTTTGGTTTGCAATAATAACGTTGCCGCATCAAATTTAGCATTGACAGCAACGAGTGCTAGTGGTTCTAAAATTCCGACCTTTAAGAAAAGCTCTACCGCCTTGCCTAATTGGTTATTTTGTTTTGCATGTTCGGCTTGCTGATAGATAGCTTCTGCTCGTCGTTGATGAAAGTTTTGTTTTTGTTTTTTGCTAAGTTTAACCTCGACAAACAGGCTGGTTATAGCTGCTTCTGCTTCTACATATTGCTTAAGGTCAAATAGACCGTTAGCAATAATGATCAAGGCTCGATCAATCTGTTTTTGACTCGGTGGCGCCGCCAATGTTAAAAGCTGCCGACTGGTCGAAATAGCGCCTGAGACATCTTTAATGGTTAACTGTTGTTCTGCGGCTCTTGCCATGATAGAAGCGGCCTCTTTGTCTGAGGGAAAGTTTTTGGCAAACTTCAACCCACTCGATATAACCTGACTCAACTTTTCGACTTGAGATGTTGAGCTGGGATATTGAACCGATTGATAGGCAACCAAAGCTCGATAGCCCGCATCTCTTGAATAACTGGATGACTCGTTTTTATAAGCGACGACTTCAAACTCTTTTGCCGCCTGAAGGTATAGGTGTCCTTCAGATAATGCTTCCGCCATTGAAAAACGATACTTTGAGTCAACTTTTGGATCATTAAAAGTATCTAAAATTTCTTTATACCATTTTGCCGCAATCACAAAATCATTTGGCTTTTTGCTTTGTTGTGCCTGCGCATGATAGTAACGAGAAATATCCTCCAGATGCTTACGTAGTTGCGGTTTAATATTGTTGATGATCAGTCCCGTGTGCAACTGCCAGAATTTACTGTTGCGGCCGTAGTTCACTACATAACTTTCTTTCGCTGGCAAGATCAGACTTGGAAAACCACCTACTTTATAAATATCGATAACACGGCTATGAAAATCGGGAGCTGTCGCAGCCAGTGGATTACGTTCTATAAATCCCAGGTAAGTATCAGATGCATCTTGAAATCTTTCTTGTTCAATATATAACTTGGCTAACGCATCATAAATCTGATCTTCGTAGCCTCTTGCTCCGTGAGTATCGAAATAATTTTGTACTGATGATGCACCATCAAGGTTATAAAACGCCAAACTAATCACCCGCTTAGTATCATTGATCAAATCTTCAGTCAATTTACTCACTTGGGTAGTTTTTGATTTTTTTTCTAGTAAGCGTTCTAATAAAACGAAAAAATCTTGTTGTGCTTCAGGGAATAAGCTTTGTTTAAATAACGACCAACCTCTTTTATACAATGCCTTATCAAAAAAGGTAGTGCCTTTGCCTTGTGTAATCACTTCGCTATAAGCTTTTTCTGCGATCAGATATTTTTTACGTACAAAATAAGATTCTCCACGACGAAACTGACTTTCAACATAAGAACTCGCCTTGACAGGGGTGACCGCTATTTGGTCTAAAAGAGCCAGGGATTTTTCCGGCTCACTATTTAAAGAGAGCGCGCGAGCTAACTGATATTTAACGTCAGCGGCTTTATCATATTCTGGATATTCAAGTAAAAGTTGCTGATAGAGGTTGATAGCTTCGGCAAAGGTCGCCTGCCTAATCGCAGGGCTTAACCGGTTTAATTGTTCTGGAGAATCTATATTGAGTTTAGTTTCGGCCAACCGCATGGTTAAATCGGCTAAACGACGCAGCGCTACTTTGCGGATGGTCGAATTACCTCGCGCGAGTAATCGCTTGTAGCTGGCAACCACTAACTCAGGTTTGATTTTGGGTAATGCCGAAGGTTCAACGACAATATCCGACTTGTCCACAAATTTAACTCGCGGTTCCATATCTTCAACTTTGATTTCAGCAAAAGGATTAATCCATTTCAGGTTTGCACAACCGCCCAATAGCAAGCTAAAAACAATCAAATTGAGGATGCGTTTTACTAACACTGTATGCTTTCCTTATTATCTTTGCTTAACTTTAACTTAATCTTTTTTTTGCAAGAAACTAGCATCAACTATTCATCCTCTGGAATAAAAACTGCTTGCTCATGCAAACGCGCAACCGAAAGGTCAGATTGCAGCAAGAAATGTTCGAGAGTGATCTTTCGTCGTTTTAAAACGGCCAGTATTTGTTGTTTTATTAACTCAGCTTGATAGTCAATCTGCACTTGTATGCCAACCCGTAAGTTGGTTAATCTCATTGAACCTTCATCGACCTGCTCCTGATAACCAACAAAGCGGGTTAGTGCATGCTCTCTGGCAAAGGTTAAATTGGTAGAAAGTTCTTCCATATCCACCAACATTTGTTCGATTTGGCCACTCGTTTTTTTCAACTGCCATACCTTTTTGGCTTTGTCTTGTTCGAATTGCCATTGAAGTACTCCTCTCGCCCGGCGAGTTTTATCAATTTGATTATCGGTGAGCATATCCGCTGGAATATTTTGAATACTTGCCTCGAGTCGCAGTATTCTTTTGTGTAATGCTGTTTGTTGTTGATCCGCCAATAGATATAACTTTTTATGGTTGTTAATATCGTTTAAATCTTGTTGTGTTTTTTCATAAGCTCTTTGGTAGTTATCAAAAACCCCCTTATTAAGATAAGCATCTACTTTGGGAATTTTTTCATCAAACCTTAGTTGATTCGATCGTAACATTTCGTTCAACATCGGTAATTGGTTTTCCCAGTGTTCAATGAGCAACTCCAGGCGACCCAGTTTTTGGTAACTTCTAAAATTTTCGTTAAAACTATTTTGTGCAAGCAATTCGTAAATGTAGTAGTCGTAATCATCACCAAATATTTTTGAATCCCTGATATTTTCATCACTGCGTTCCGACTGTTTTAATTTAATCATTCTGTCTACCAGATTTTCTACCAGCTGACCATCAATAACTTGTTTTTTGATATCAGCGATAAGATCTAGCTGCTGCTGGTAAAGGTCAGTTGCATCCAGGTATTTTTCTAGCGCAGGTTGCATGGCATTTAACTTTTGATATGCGTAGGGGATCGCCAACAGGGCCTCTTGAACCGCAATATCGCGAATATCACTTTTTCTAAGTTCGAGCCAATGAGAAAGCGCCTTGTTATAATCGCCTTTTTCAACATAGGTCCAGCCCATGCCAAGCAATGCTTTATTGGTATAAGGTGATTCCAGACGGACACTTAAAAACTGCTCTCGGGCTTTTTCTAATTGCTTATTTTTTAAGTAATAAAATCCAAGAGCAACCTTGGCTTTGTCTTGCAAACTGCGCTGGATGTCGGACGGTTCGAGGGTAAGAAAGACTTTGCTTAAAAAAGGCAAGGCTTGTTCTAACTGCCCATCTTTTAGCCAGATAATCCCGAGGTTATATCGAGTATAAACTAATAGTTCAGAATCACTACTGACCAGATTTAACCAGTCTCTAGCTTTCTCCAGTTGCTTATCAGACAAAGCAATATTGCTTAGCATAATAAAACACTCGTCTTTCAAATCAACACTCAGCGATTGGTACACACGCATCAAACGCATCTTCGCCTGAGGGTAGTCATGTTGTTTGTAATGTAGCTTGGCCAGGTAAAATTCTATTTTAGCGATTAATTCGTTTTTGAGATCTTGCTCGGTTAGCAGTCGCTTAAAAATATCTTGTGCTTTGATTAACATGCCCAAATTCAAATAAATGACACCGGATAATAGCTCAGCACTATTAGCGTGGTTGGGAAGTTGGTTTTCTTTTTGTGCGATTAAAACTTTAGTCAGAGCAGAAATTTCTTCGCCACGATAATAGTCATAGAGAATTTCGCCATAAGCGAGATCTTGTAAATGAGCAGGCTTTTTCAAATCTTCTCGTTCTGCCTGACTCAAGCTATCGGGTGGCCTTTGAGTCTCGATGTTTTGCTCAAAGAAGGAGCATCCTGACAAGGTACATCCGTATAACAGGACAAACGTTAGGAGGGTTGCAAGTTTTCCCCATTTATTTAATAAGTACACTGGGTATTCTCTACCATTCTACTACGTGCAATTTCGGTTGAAGCTTACTGCTATCATCCCGAAGCTGTATTTCAATGGCTTTGGCATCAGTGGTCTTAGTGAACTTAAAAGATATTGCACGACGATATTTTCTTTTGTGCGGACCAATACCAATTAAAATAGCCACTAGTTCATGCTCTCCGGTACTCACATTTCCTATATGAACTTTTTGAATGGCACCACGGTAAAGCGCATCAACATCTTTTTCAGTGTACAAATGATGAGTCACTTGCTGGTCGTCAATTTTTATTTTGATATTGTCCAGGGAAAAGAAATAACCGATGTCGACCGAAAAATATGTAGCTACTTGAGTCGATGCTGGAAACAGAAGGTCTTCTTCTAAAATAAATAGATCACGGTTCACCGCAAGAACATCTCTTTTTAAATCTTCGAGTTTTTCGGCAGTAGTCCTATTATCTTCAACGGGCGCTACAGGCTGGAGATTCTCTTCAGATTGAGAATCTTGCTCTGATTGTGCCTTAGGTTCTTCGTTTAATACAAGGTCAAATATTTTAGGCGCAGGTTTATCATCCTCTGCAGCAATCGCAAAACTCGAAAACCAGACTATCACGACTAGCAAAAGGAAGTGACCAATCAAGCGTATAGGCGTAGGCAAAGATTTCGGATTATTTTTGTAAGAGTTCATTTTTCGGCTTCTGTTATCTTAGTTTTATCTGGGTTTGTTGATGTTTTATATTAACCCAGACAACTTAATCGAGGTTAATTGACCCAGTTAAATTAATTTTAGCGTAACTTTATCTATTGAAACCTAGACCAGTCCACAAATCAATGACTTTGCTAATTTTTTTTCTTTAAGGAATTCAGTAGTTTGGTTAGTGATTGTACACTTTGCTTGCCGGAAAGTCGGATCACCAATTCACCTTCAGGATTGAAAACGTAATTACCAGGTAAGCTTTTGGGGAGTTTAAATGGCAATATCGGCATCGGATGACTGGCGATCACCGGATATTCAATGCCCCATTGAGTGACTATTCTGCTAATTTCCTTATTTTCTAATGCGTCATAACTAATACCAATGATCGCCAGATTTTGTTGACTGGCAGTTCGATATAACTGGTTTAAATCAGGTACCTCTTCTCGACAAGGAGCGCACCACTCAGCCCAAAAATTAATAATCAGCCATTGGCCTTGATAATCAGACATGCTTTGCTCACGACCATCTAACAAGACAAAATCAGTACTTTTCACGCAAGATTGGCACAACATCAGAGCAAAGCATAGAAGTACCAGTTTAAAATATGCTATAGTTTTCATAGTATTGGTAATATTAGCGCTTTTTTATAAAGGTATTGGTTCGAGAACCTCTTTATTGTCTATACTTAGACAATGACATATTTGATATTACTATTTTATGGGTCCAATTTAACCCTATTTTGACGCAAAAGTCGGAACTAACCAAGTTAAAATTTTACTTCAGGATCAAACGCTAGCGCACTATTTGATTTCTAATACAATAATCCACTGTTGGATTTGGTTGATAATGTTTGATTGAAAGTGTTTGATTTTGATTAATTTTGATATGGAATGCAGTAAAGAGAGCCTAGTATAAAAACATGGAAAGCATCAAACTAACAATTCCTTCTCAACAGGAAGGACAACATATTCTGGTAGAAACCGACCCTGCCAAACTGGCGGTGTGGCTAAAATCACTGCCTCTAGCCGACATGTCTAAGACCTTACCCGAAGTGACTCGTGCTATTTCTAGTCTGAATCGAACAGAAATTTCATTTAAACTGCGTAGTGAACTAGTTTCCTTTTTTGATACGACTTATACCTTAATCCACGATTATTTTCGACCGAAGATTAATCGCGTGATTAAAAAACAATCAGACTATGAAGCGAATCTGGAAAAACTACACACATTTACCCGAGAAATGGCCTTTGCACACAAAATTATTGTCAGTGATTCTCAAAATAAACGTCAACTATGGGGTAAAAATAAACTTAAAGCCAAAGCTTCGGGGTATGCTATCTATTATCTGGGGTTGATGTTGATCGAACAATACGAAATCTATGCCCCGATCCCAATTTACCTGTGGCGAGAAATAAACTCATTATATGCCCATGCTGGTAAAGAAGAATTTGACTATTTTCCTATCGAAACTGGCGAAAGCTACTGTTTACCGACCATCGAACAAAATTATATTCGAAATTGTTTATTAGCATTGGCTGATCCCTATCATTTAGACAGAGGTGAGCATTGGCATTTATTTCATTACCTTCATCATTGGGTTCACCTATCAAGAATATCTGAAAATCCAGATGATTTTAAAAATGATGAATGCTTTATTATCGATATCACCAGTGAAAATAAACCTAACTTCGTTACCAGTGAACTGGATGATCCTGAAGATCCTAAAATTAGACTGTTGTTAACTTTCGATCTGTTAAGGCAAATAAAATTTGATATAGAAACTCTTGAAGAAAAAGAAGAGATAACATCCCGCTCGTTTCACAAATCAATCAAACATTCCACTGCCAAATATTTATGGGAGCATGTTGGTAAACACTGGAAAGAGCGGATCGAAAGAAACGCAAGACGTTATCCAATCGTCTCAAAAATAGATGTTGTTTGGGGACTCAATGACATTATTCGAGTTTTAGGGCGAGTATCACAGAATAAGAAAAAAGTATTATCAGCTACCGAACTTCTTGGCTTAACCCAAATAAGCAAACCAGAACACCTCTGTTGGGATGCTATTAATGTCAGTAGCGGGGGTATTGGCCTTTGTAGTCGACAGTTTATGCTGCCAAATATTGAGCTCGGAAATATCGCGTTATTAAGAGAATACATGGATGGTAACCCAGCCCCCCATTGGCGCCTGGCGATATGCCGGTGGTATACCGGCGACCGTAACAACGGGACAATGTTAGGCTTGGAGTACATCGATGGCAAATATACACCGGTCAGATTAGTGCTCCATCAGGGTAAAAATGAACGCGGCGGCCAACCAGGACTGGTTATTACCTCAAATCAAGTCAACGGTAGCGACGCTCCCACCATAATTACCACCGAAGGCTCATACAAGAGTGACCGCGTATATGCCCTGCTAGGCCTGGATGAGCCGGTAGAAATAAGACCCCGCTCAAGAGTGGAAGTCACACCTTGCATCGATCGATTTTTCTATCAAACCTTTGAACTCAGAGATGAATTAGCCGAAGAGGTGCTGGATGATATATCAGATGTCATTCCCTGGACTGCTATACCTCACGAAAAAGGCAATTTTGATGACACTTTTGATGACACTTTTGATGATAAAGAAGCGGCAAACACAACGCTCGATGATATACGTTTGCCTGGCGATCACTAGGAGCCTGTCCAAGAATAGGCTCCTAGCACCTTGGTCCCGCAAATCTTAAGTAATTGTTTTATAACTTGCTGTACTAAACTTGAGGCCCTAGTAATTTCTGGTTGAGTAATTTCTGATGATTAACCAATAAATCAACTATTTGTTTTTTGACCTTGTCCGGTAATGCGCTATCTAAAACAAGTGATTGATCGGGTAAAAGCCTTGAGGCAACTTCATAAACGGTTTTGTAATTAATCTCACCACTATTAATGGTGAGACAATAAGATTGATTTTGTAGCTTTGCCACTACCCCTGCGTCGATCAATCTCTCTAACCAAAGAACATTTGCCTCACGTCCTCCCCAGTCATCGCGATCGACCAATTGCTCCTCGCTAATCGAGTCACCTTGAGCTTGTTTATCTGCCAAAATCAACAGGATTTGTAAGAGTTGTATAAATGGGTGAATTTTGTGCTCCTGTTGATCAACTTCAAAAGCAAACAACCCATGGCATATTTCAGCACCAAACAAAATAATACTCCAACTCAAATACACCCAGATAAGGAACAAAGGGATTGTCGCCAGCGCACCAAATATGACCTGATAGGTTGAAAAAGAATCAACAAAGATACCAAAGCCTGATTTAGCCATCTCAAAAAAGCTCGCCGTTATGATTGCCGCAATAATTGCGTGTTTAAACAAAATTTTGCGATTGGGGATCACAAAAAACATCAATGCAAAAGCGAACGACTCCATCAACATTGGCAAGCCTGTTGTCATCCATTGACTATTTTGTTGCACCACATCAGAAAATAGTGGCAAAGATTTTAAATAAGAAGTCACAATCAGACTGGTGCCCAAAAATATGGGCCCGAGAGTCAGGATAGCCCAATAAACTAAAAAAGTTCTTAAGACCGATTTTTTACTCTTGATTTGCCAAATATTATTAAAACTAATATCAATGGTGCGCATCATTAATAGAGCAGTAATCAATAACATCAAAAAACCAACCCCACTCATGCTTTTTGCTTTACCGACAAACTCAGCCAGATAATTTTGTACCGATTCACCTGTCGACGGTACAAAATACTCAAACATTAATTCTTGTAACTGAAGCGCCATATTCTGGAAATTCGGTACTAACGCCAGCAGTGCAAACGTCACAGTGGTTAAAGGCACCAAAGCGAGTAGGCTGGTGACGGTTAACTCAGCAGCCACTGAGGAGCATTTATCACTTTGAAAACGACCAAACACGTAGTTGGCAAACGCTCTCCAATAAATCAATTGTTGTTGCATAGTGTATTGGCCTTTAAGCTGGGTTAAAATGGCAAAAATAAACGCCCTCTTGAATTAAAACAAATTTTAAAAGGTTATACCATGCCCAATTTTAAAATCTACCATAATCCACGTTGTTCTAAATCTCGTCAAACACTCGCCCTGTTAGAAGAAAATGGT
>JAUUYO010000014.1 GCA_030590405.1 Kangiellaceae bacterium | reverse complement strand
TTATTCATAAAGATATTGATATTACACCTCGCATTCGTAGACTGGTGGTTGCGGCTAATCAAGTCATTCAGCGTTATGGAACTGCTTGGCATCATCGATTCGAAAACTCCTATATTAGTATTGGAAGTAAGATTGGAATACTGTATTGGCCCATGCATTCAAATATTGTCTATGATTTTGAAGCTGACTGGGATTTTTCAGAGCAAGAAGCAATAAAAATTGCTATTCCCGCCAATAACACTGAAAGGTCAACTGCTTGGAGTAATCTCTATTTTGGGTATATCTCAGAAAAATGGTCGGCATCGATATCAACTCCCGTAGATATTGATGGTGAACATGTCGCAACCATAAGCAATGATATTTTTCTGGACGATTTATTGGGGCGCTTGGTAAATGAACATGCTTCAGGTGCTGTCAATATGCTGATTGACTCGAATGGTTTCTTGATCATGCATTCTAAAAAAATGGATTTAATCAAAAAAAATGCTGGTCGGTTTGATATTGCCGCATCAGATGATGAAGAATTAAAAAGTATACTCAACGTTATTCGCAAAAATGCGACTAAAAAAAGCATATTAAAAAACCCTGATTACAATCAATTTCTTTCTGTTGAAATACTTAAAGCGCCCAGTTGGAAGTTAGTGACTGTTTATCCTGATTCGCAGATATCAAAAATAGCTTCTGAGGTGGTGAGTATAGTTTTGTTAGTTGGCGTTGTAACATTAGTAATGCAACTTCTTATTTTTAATTTCATTCTTCACCGAGCCGTAACGCTAAAACTGCGTAAAATATCCGCTGGTGTAAATCGTATAAGTAAGGGTGACTTGAAAGTTTGTCTTGAGAACGATTCTGAAGATGAGATTTCTGAGCTTGTTCGAGCTTTTAACAAAATGAGTAAATCACTATTAGAACAACAAGAACACTTAGAGGAAATGGTGGCGGCAAGAACCAGCGAACTGCAACATAGTGAGCAAAAGTTTAGAACGATATTTAAAACCATGCAAGAAACATTTCTACAAAGCACACTAGATGGAAAGCTTATTCTTATAAACGATGCAGGAATGAATTTGTTTGGTTACAAAAATATTGAAGAAGTATATAAAGTTGACACTATCCCCGATTCCTATGTCAGAGTTAAAGATCGACAAGAAATGCTGGCAAAATTAATAGACAAAGGAAGTATTAGCGAAAACAAAGTGCAGATGTTCAAGAGAGATGGCAGTATCATGACCTGTGAAGTAAATATGAATCTCATCTATGATGAAAACGGTAATCCTGAATCTATGCTTAGCAGTTTTCGAGATATTAGCGATAGAATTTCTTTTGAGGCGCAACTGACAAAACATGCTAAAGAGTTACAAGATCTTTATGATTTCATCCCTTTTGCCTATGTATCCTATGACGAAGAAGGTAGGATTGCTAGCTTAAACAAAAAAACATTGTCTTTGTTTGGTTACAAAAAAGAAGATATTATTGGAAAGTTCGCTCAGGAATTTTATGTTAATACGACTGGTGGAAATGTAGAGCGTTTACAAGAAATGCTAGCGCAAGGTAAAAAAGTGGAAGGAGAGGAATTTGAAATTAGAAAGTCGGATGGTCAACCTATCTGGATCCGCATTACAGATCAGCCAGAGTTTGCTGGTCATAGCCGACGTACAATGTTTGAAGATGTCACCGATCGAAAAAGAATCGAAATTGAGTTGACTGCTGCGAAACTAGATGCCGAAAAAGCTAACTCAGCTAAATCGGAATTTTTATCAAGAATGAGCCACGAATTACGAACACCGTTAAATGCTATATTGGGATTTGCTCAGCTTCTTGATTTTGATCCCCTTGAACTGAACGAGGTCCAAAGCTCTAACGTTTCTGAGATATTGACGGCAGGATTTCATTTGCTCGATCTGGTTAACGATGTTTTAGATATATCTTCCATTGAGTCAGGAAATTTAGATTTTACCTTAACGACGGTTTATCTTGATGAATTGATCCAGCAGTGCCTATCCCTGGTCGAATCTCAAGCAAAAGCCAATAGAATAAAATTGGTTAATAACATTGAGTCAGGTCACAAAGTGATAGCGGATAGTACTCGTCTTAAGCAGGTCATGATCAACCTTTTATCAAATGCTTTGAAATACAATAGTGATAGAGGAACTGTTACTTTAGAAAGTTTGGTTTTAGATAATCATCGTATACGTATCGTTGTCGCCGATACCGGGGATGGATTATCTGAAGAGGATATCACACAATTATTTATTCCTTTCAAGCGAATAGGTAATCAAAAAAAAACAGAAGGAACGGGTATTGGATTAGCCATTTCTAAACGTCTCATTGAGGCAATGAATGGCAGTATTGGGGCGATTTCTGATGTTGGTAAAGGAAGCCAGTTTTGGTTCGAAATACCATTTGATTAGTTAATTAAGCTATAGTTTTTGAACTATGACAGGTTTTTTGAAATACGACAGATTTTTTAGTAATGATGCTGAATAGCTACGATAAAAAAGTCTAATTGCTATCTCCGTGTGATATGAGAGAATCTAAAATTTTTACAAAAATGATTCGGATTCCAATAATAAATGCTAGAATATCTTTCCCACTTCCAGAGCTAATGACGTATAAACATTGATAAAAATAATTCCCCAACAAACATTCAAAAAAATCCCATGGAAAAATGGAAAAGGTGTCACTTTGGAGTTGGCCATCAATAACAATGGCTGCCTGGCTGATTTCGACTGGCGGTTGAGCATCGCTACAGTCGATAGAAATGGTGAGTTTTCGGACTTTATAGGCTATACCAGAAACCTGGTTCTCATTGATGGCAAAGGTGTGGTCCTTAGTCATAATGAAAGTCAGGTCGATCGGCTAGAAAAGCGACTAGACTTCTCAACCTTTGATGGCGCTAATAAAACAACAGCCTCGCTTATCTCTGGTCCGATAACCGACTTTAATTTAATGACTAAAACTAAAAAATTCGCAGGTTCAATCGAAACATTTACTGGTTCACATCGAGTTGCATTAAAAAGCTCACAGTTTTGTTTTATTTACGGGCTGCATGAGGAGCTGCAAATAGTTTCCAAACAAGCCAGGATAGTCAAGAGTTTGAGTGCTGGTGACTTAATGCAACTCTCTAATAATGAGCAATCCGACCTGGTTGTGACAGGTCATGATTTTATCGTAGCAACCATTGAAAAACAGTCAAGCTAGCTCAATACTTCTCCAGTTTACTTACCAATATCACCAACTTGCTGAGGATATACTGGATGCTCCATCGGGTGATCGGCAAACTGCTATCGATTAATCACTGGCTGTATCCCTGACACTATCTAAGCTATAGTATAGCCATCAATTCCTGCAAACTGTGGTTATTATGTTAAAGCCGATCTTAAGCCGACTTCCGTCACTTGCCATCTTGATGTTATTCATCATTCTAATCGCCTATTTACAGTGGCCGGGATCTGCCAATAATCAAGCAAAGCAACAACGAATCACAAACGTCAGAACGGCGAAAGTCAGTTTAGCTGAGTTCAAAGATGAGGTTGAAGCCATTGGAACAACCAGAGCCAATGAACAATTGTTAGTTACCACTAAGCACGCAGATGTGGTGCAGAAGATTTTTTTTCAAGATGGCCAAAAAGTTAAAAAGGGCGATATTTTAGTTCAACTTGATAAACAAGAGGAAATAGCCAAAGTCAGGGAGCAAGAAGCAAATCTTGCTGAAGCCGTGGTACAACTGAATCGTCTTCAAGATTTGTTGGCTAAACGTGCAACTTCAAAATCTCAAGTCGATCAACAAGAAGCCAAAACCAAAGCCATCGATGCACAATTGATGAGCGCCCGCATCAAGCTTAATGACACCACCATTAAAGCCCCTTTTGACGGTATTCTGGGGTTTCGTCAAATCAGTGTGGGCGCTTTTTTAGCGCCTGGTGATGTGGTTACCAGTTTGGATGATTTGAGTCGAGTCAAAGTCGATTTTACCGTACCAGAACGTTTTTTAACCACTATCGTAACCGGTCAAGATATCAATGCGACCAGCACGGCTTATAATAAAACAACTTTTCAGGGAAAAATAACATCAATTGCACCAAGAATTGATCCAATTACACGAACTATAAAAGTTCGTGCGGAAATAGCAAACGATCAGTACCAATTACGTCCGGGAATGCTACTAAAAGTTAAAATAGTTCGGCAGATAGACTTTGTACTACAAATACCTGAAAGTGCAGTAATCCCAATAGAAGATAAACATTTCGTTTTTGTTGTTGAGGAAGACAAAGCGATACGCCGAGTGATTCAAGTCGGTCGGCGTCAGCCGGGTATTGTCGAAATTATTTCTGGGCTTAAACAATCTGAACAAGTTGTGGTAGAAGGCACTTTGAAACTACGTGATGCTAGCCTCATTAAAGTGTTGGAGAACTAAGCCGTGATTTTATCTGATCTATCGGTTAAACGTCCTGTTTTTGCCACAGTTATTAATCTTATACTTATCACCTTTGGGGTGGTGGCATTTTTTCAATTGCCATTGAGAGAATATCCCGATATTGATCCACCAGTGGTGAGTATTAATACATCTTATCCCGGTGCTTCTGCAGCTATTGTTGAAACCAAAATCACTCAAGTATTAGAAGACCGAATCAGTGGTGTGGAGGGGATCAAAAATATCACCTCCACAAGCCGAGTCGGTCGGTCGAGTATTACCATTGAATTTGAGCTAGACCGTGATATAGACTCTGCAACCAATGATGTGAGAGATCGTATATCGAGAGCGTTAAATAATTTACCAGAGCAAGCCGATCCGCCAGAAGTATTTAAAGCCAATGATGATGAAAATGTGATCGTCTGGTTTGTATTACAAAGCACCAGTTTGACCACTCTGGAATTGACCGATTATGCCCAGCGTTACATTGTTGATCGCTTTGCGGTTGTCGATGGCGTGGCTCGAGTACGAGTGGGGGGAGGCCGCACTTATGCAATGAAAGTCTTGTTAAACCGCGCAGCAATGGCGGCAAGAAACGTCACCGTTGGCGACATTGAATCAACTTTGCGTGATGAAAATATTGAATTACCCGCTGGCGAAGTTGAATCAGTTGATCGTGATTTCACGATTCGAGTTGAACGAAGTTATTTGACCGCACAAGATTTCTCATCAATGGTGATTACTCGCTCAAATGATAATAGCCTGATTCGCCTTGGTGATGTGGCGACAGTTGAAGTCGCCGCAGAAGACGAAGAAAACATGTTCCGTGGTAACGGTAAAAATATGGTTGGTTTAGGTATTGTTAAACAATCAAAGGCTAACACCTTAAAGGTGGTAAAGTCCGCAAGAAAAGAGATGGAGAATATTCGGGAGGCTTTGCCGATTGGAACCACGATTACCAATAGCTACGATTCGTCAGTGTTTATTCAAGGCTCTATTGACGAAGTTTACAATACCTTGATGATTGCCATGATAATGGTCGTGCTGGTGATATTTCTATTTCTTGGTAATATTCGGGTCACTATTATTCCAGCCTTAACCGTGCCAGTGGCATTGATTGGCTCAATGATGGCTCTGTCCTGGTTTGGTTTTTCCATTAACTTATTAACGCTATTAGCCTTAGTTTTGGCCATTGGTTTAGTGGTTGATGATGCGATTGTTGTTTTGGAAAATATCTATCGCCGAATTGAAAATGGTCAACAACCATTAATGGCTGCTTATGAAGGTGGTCGAGAAGTTGCTTTCGCTGTTATCGCAACCACATTGGTTTTGGTTGCCGTTTTTATTCCACTAATTTTTCTTTCTGGAAACGTTGGTCGTCTGTTTACTGAGTTTGCTATTGCGATTGCTTCGGCGGTAATTTTTTCTAGTATTACGGCTTTATCGTTAACTCCAATGCTGTGTTCGAAAATGCTCAAACATCAAACTCGAAGCTCTTCCTTTGGTCAATTTTTGGATAAAAACTTCGCGAGATTCGAAAAAGCTTACGGAAAGCTTTTGAACGACAGTATTCATCAACCTTTTATGATTATTTTGATATTGTTTTTTTCGTTAGTCTCTATTTATCTGTTGTTCACACAGTTGCCGACTGAATATACACCGAAGGAAGATCGCGGTAATTTATTTATCATGATGCAGGGAGCCGAAGGAGCAAGTTACGAAAGTAACGTAAAGAACATGCAGCAAATTGAAAATATATTACTCGCCTATCAACGGCGTGGTGAACTCGATCGAGTCATCGTGCGGGTTCCCGGTTTTGGCGGCACTGGCGGTATTGCTATCATTGGTATGCCGGATTGGGAGGAACGTGCATTTGGTACTTTCGAATTTATCAATAAAATAAATAATGAATTGCAAGAGGTGACTGACGTTAGAGCGTTCGCTATTATGCGTCGTGGGATCGGTGGCGGCGGTTCAAGCTCACCAGTTGAGTTTGTATTGCAAGGCAATACTTATGAAGAGCTAGCAAAGTGGCGTGATATTATTATTGATAAAGCGCAACAAAATCCAAATTTATCTGCCGTCAATAGTGATTACAAAGAAACCTTTCCGCAATTATTAGTAAAAATTGATCGCAACCGCGCATACGATTTAGGTGTGCCAGTTGGCGATATTGCAAAAACTTTGGAGACGATGCTTGGTCAACGTCGAGTCACTAGTTTTGTCGACCGTGGAGAAGAGTATGATGTGATTGTAGAAGGGGTTAAGACTGATTATCAAAGTCCTGATGATATTGATAATATCTATGTTCGTTCTCGAACCAGCCAAGAATTAATTCCGTTATCCAACCTGATCAATCTTGAGGAAAATGCCACCTCTTCTCGACTTAATCGATACAATCGTCTGAGGAGTATCACTATCAGTGCAAATTTGGTAGATGATTATGCCTTGGGTGACGCGTTGGATTTTCTTAATCGTGTTGTTGATGAAGATTTACCAGAAGCGGTTCAAGTTGATTACAAAGGGCAATCTATGTTGCTCAAAGAATCTGGTAGTTCTATTTTATTTGTTTTCGGATTGGCGTTATTGCTGACCTATTTGATTTTATCTGCGCAGTTTGAAAGTTTTATTCATCCGTTTGTCATTCTTCTGACTGTTCCTTTGGCTTTAGTTGGTGCTTTAGCGGGGCTTGAACTAATGGGAATGAGTCTAAATCTTTACAGTCAAATTGGCATAGTGATGTTGATAGGTTTAGCCGCTAAAAATGGGATCCTAATTGTTGAATTTGCTAATCAGTTAAGAGATAAAGGTTTAAGCTTTGAAAATGCTCTAATTAATGCCGCGCAGCAACGACTTCGCCCGATTGTTATGACCACCTTTACAACGGTGACTAGTGCGATCCCTTTAGTGCTTGCTTCAGGTCCCGGTGCAGAGAGTCGTATGGTCATCGGTGTCGTTATTTTTGCTGGCGTGTCGCTAGCAAGTTTGTTTACTTTGTTTGTAGTGCCTGGTGCGTATTATTGGCTTTGTCGGAATACTGGTTCGCCGCAGAAGATTGCACAAGAAATAGAGAAGCATGAAATGGTTGTTGGAGAGAATGGGCGTATGCTATAAAATAGCACTTAAAGCGAACTTAACACCTTTTTTCAATATGTATTTAGTGGCTGTTCATAGTCTTTTTATTGAACATAACACTTCCCCAATTACGAGCAATAAGTAGACTCAAGAAGGAACTGAAAAATGCAAGACAAACAAAAAATCGCCGTATTCATTGACGCGGATAACGCTCCTGCCGCAAAAATGGACTTAATCATCTCCGAGTTAGCAAAATACGGCGTCGTGAACATTAGAAGAGCTTACGGAAATTGGACTAAATCGGCGCTGAAATCATGGGAAGTTATTCTGCATGAATATGCAATTGAACCTATTCAACAGTTCGATATGACCAAAGGAAAGAACGCTGCTGATATTAAATTAGTCATTCAGGTAATGGAAGTCTTATATACCAAGAAAGTAGATGTTATTTGCCTGGTTTCCTCTGACTGTGATTTTACGCCATTAGTCACTCATGCTCTTTCCGAAGGAAAAGTAGTGATCGGATTTGGTGAAAGGAAAACTCCAATACCATTTGTTAACGCTTGTTCAAAATTTCTCTATCTTGATGAACCGAAATCAACAGCACCGGAAAAAATTAACGAAAAGAAAAACATCAAGTCGGATACTCGATTGATTAGTTTATTACGTCAAGCAATTGAAGCTAACGAAGATGAAGATGGCTGGGCGATGCTTGGTCCTATCGGTTCGCATATTTCAAACCAGACTTCTTTTGATCAACGAAACTACGGCTTTGCAAAACTAAGTGGTTTATTCAAATCTATCGATTTATTTGAAATGAAGAAAAGCGGTGGCAACCAGTATTTAGTAAGGGATAAGCGGAAAAAAACTATCAGTGCTACAGAAAAAGCGCTATCAAAAAAACTTAATAGTGCAGATGTCTGACCTGTTTTTTGGAAAGTTGCTAAGTGTAACGGAAATTGAATTACCAAAAATTGAAATTGTTTTACAGAAAATAGTATTACAATGAAGTGATAAAAATGTAAAAACAACTAAATAATGACACTATGGTTAGTGTCAAAGCTGTAAAATGAGGGTTGAGGAAAACCGGTTATTAGTATAATCGTACAGAAGTAAAGGTAAACATTGGCAAAAAGGACAAGATTTAGCCCCCTTCTTTACTGGTAATATTTCTCGCCTGGCGATTAGCGCTGATGGTAAAAATATTGCTTTGGTAGAAAATCGTTAGTGTCAGTTGAGCTAAAGCGCATCCCTGTCTAAGTGAAAATCATCAAACCTTCTTGTTAGTTTAGTATTACAACTCGACCAGAATGCAACACATTTAATGCTGTTTTTTGTATAAAAAGCACTTTCCAAGTAAGGGTGTTTTTTTCTGGATGAAAACAATGTATTGAAAAATGCTGGCAAAACTTTAAAAATTTCATGAAATAATCTCATGGGGATTTAAAGTTTTCATGTACTTATAAAATTTGTTTTATAAGTTTGCGTTATAAAAAAACCTCTAAAAGCATCATAAAAAAATACTACGAAAAATAAAATAATTACAAAAGGTATGAGTATCTCATTGAGAGAATTATTTGTGTCTTTGTTAACAAATCCCTAGTTTTATCGTATCTGACTTTGAACTCAATTGAAACTATAAATAATAATTTATGGTGTGAACTGGTGTCGATTTCTTAATAATAAATTTAGTTTTACTTTGTTTGTTTTTTGTAAATTAAATAAGCTCTAACATGTATCTTGTAATGTTTTGATACGAATTGAAGGCGTTATGAAATATTTGGTGTTCAATAATTAACTTAATAATGATTAACAAAATAATAACTCTTACTAAATATCTCAATTGTCAGATGTTTAGTTATAACCAGGAAAAACAATGAAAAAAATATCTAATATTTGTGCAAAAACAACACTGTTTAGTGTGATGTTTGCTGCCTTATCAGTGAGCGCTCAAAATAATGATTCAAAAACTATTGAATTAAATAAACAGCATGCTACCAGTAATTCATCTTTTGTTACTGGAGAGTTCGGTTCGATGACTCACAAGACCGCCGTACAATCTTTGAAAAGAGCTTTGGCGGGTAAAGCTTCTTATGGTTTTACTGGCAAGGAAAATTTTAAAGTAAAACAGCAATGGGTTGACTCGTTAGGACAAACGCATACTCGATTCACTCAAACTATTGATGGGATTAAAGTATACGGAAGTAGTATGATTATACATGGCCGCCTTTCGGTAAAGGCTAAAAACATCTCGGATCCATCAGCAGAAATTTATGCTATTTCGGGTAACTTAGCTGTTGATTCAACGCCCAATATGTCATTGTCAATGATCAATAGTAATGACAATGGAAATCAAGCGATGAGTATGGCTGGTAGTATTGGAAAGGTTGTCAGTAAACCTGAGCTAGCGTATATCTATTTACCTGAAACTGAAAAAGCAAAACTTTCTTGGAAAGTTGAGGTTGAATATAATTCAGTGGCAGGATTCGAGCATGATATTATATTTTTTGATGTATCTACTACAGAGGAACTAACCCGTCATCCACAAGTTCATCGGGCAAAATCCTACAAAACCTATAACATGAAAAACAATGATTTACAAAGCAGTTTTGCTCCGGGAACACTAGTTTGCTCAAACAGTAATAGTTGCTCTGATGCTTCTGCTCAACGTGCTCATACTGGAGCCTCTAAGGTTTACGACTATTACAAAACTAAACATAACCGTGATAGCGTCAATAATGCTGGCATGACAATGAGTTCAAGTGTTCATACCAATAGTAACTGGAATAATGCCGTCTGGTTTCAAAACAAAATGTTTTATGGTGATGGTGATGGGCAGTTATTTACAGATTTCACAAAGTCTTTCGATGTTATTGCACACGAGCTAACTCATGGGGTCACTCAGTTTACCGCTAACCTGGTTTACCAAAGTGAGTCAGGCGCTCTTAATGAAGCGATGTCAGACATTATGGGAGTTTCTGCAAAAGCTTATCGCGATGGACGTTCAACCCCCGTATGGAAAGTTGGTGAAGAGGTTTATACGCCAGGAACACCCGGTGATGCTTTACGTTATATGAATAACCCGACTCAAGATGGTTCATCGAAAGATTACTATCCAGAGCGTTATACTGGTAGTCAGGATAATGGTGGTGTTCATTGGAATTCTGGAATTGCTAATTTAGCTTACGTATTAGCTGTTCAAGGTGGCAAGCATCCTCGTAATAAAACATCGGTGCAGGTTAGTGGTTTAGGTTTGGCTAAAGTGGAAAAAATATTCTATCGAGCGCTAACAACCTACTTTAATCAAAATACTAATTTCTCAAGTGCAAGGAGCGGTACAGCGCAGGCAGCTCAAGATTTATATGGTTCCAGTGCTAAAACTGCGATTGAAACAGCTTGGTGTGCGGTTGGTGTAGGAAGTTGTCCAAGCTCAGGTGGTGGACTCGCTCCAATTGACGCGACTGTTAACAACATCTCTGTTTCAAAAGGTTCATGGAAACATTATTCCTTAGATATTGCAAGTGGCTATTCTAGCATGACAGTAACTATGTCAGGTGGCACTGGTGATGCTGATCTATATGTAAAACATGGTTCACAGTCGACCTCTTCTAATTACGACTGTCGTCCATACAAAAGTGGTAATAATGAAACTTGTACATTTAGCTCCCCTGCTTCAGGTAAATGGCATTTTGATATTAATGGATACTCGACTGCTTCAGGCGTTACTTTAAATGTGAAAGTAAACCCATAGTTGATTAAAGTTTTAACAGGGAAGAAAAAGCCAATCAGGATTTCTGATTGGCTTTTTATTACAAATTTCAACGAAAAAACAGGATGATTAATCAATTCAATTTATAAAAAATAGCCGGAGAAAGTTTTGTGGCCAATGTCAAGGAAACTATGAAACAGCAACAGCCCCTATTTGTTAGTCACATAAAATCAAGCTCCGATTAGATTGATTAAACAATAGTTTCTTGAAATGCAAACATTACTTAGCCAATTATATTCTAAGCAACTCTCTGAGGTGTTTGCTCAACCGAAGGCATATCGCTCGCAAGTATATAACCTGCTCTCATAATAGGACTAGAAAGAATATTCTGTTTATCGCAGATGCTTTGAGAATTGCTCGGCAAACTCATTTCTCCGCAATATGCGCAGGCTTTAACTCTTAATCGACCTTTTTGAAACATTGTCCACTGGTGCGTTGTATTATTCATATCAATTCCTTACAAACAAGCTGTGATTATTAATTTGATTTTTGAACGTTTTTTGTGATCGAGAGAAGCCTAGTTGTAAATTAATAATTCAACTGTGAAGAAGGTCACATTTTTTTCTAAGTAAGTGATTTATTTGACAAAAAATAGCTGAATGAGATAGGTTTTTACATGTCATTATTGGCTCATGAGATAAACAAGTAAGATCAATCATTATATTTTTAATAGTTCATTCTAATCAATTTTTTCATGGCGCAATTTATATTACAAGTTAAAATAAATAATTGCCGACTAGTCCTTAATCCCCTATAGAATTAAAAACAATCTCAAAGACAAAGGAGTCAGGGAGTATTAGAACGAATAAAAATATTGCGCTTTTGGGCACAGGCAAATATTAACTGAATTGCAAGTGACACAATGGAAAGCTGATGATTTACCTCATTTAGATAAATCTCGTTCAACTAAAGAGGTGCCATTACCGGCCATTGAGTGACTTCCTCTCCAATATTTCGCATATATTTGATATTGATATTGAAACTCTTCACTAAATATTATAAAAATCATGGCTGAAAAAAATTATTCGGACGCAATAATGTTTTTGGCTGGAATATTTTTTGCGCTGGAATATAGTTTTCAATCACGATAATAACCTATAAGGAAACAAACAATGTCAAAACACATTTCAAAGTTGCTCATTGCAACGACTCTAACTTTTCTTTCAAATATGGCGATGGCTGACCAACCGCATGCAGTTACTGTGTGGTGGGCGGTATTTAACAGCCCTGAAAATTGTATTCACAATCCTGATGGACCAATTAGATGCGGTGGTACGGATGTTTTTGGTCGTGCATTTATGGATTCAGTCGCGGCGGGAGCACCTGATCCTGGTTTGATTTCACCAAATACTGCTGCGGAAGTTGCAGTTATATATGCGACTGGTGGCGTGACCAATAATCAGCGTAAAATTACTTTGGTTGCTTCGCTTTATAAAGGTGATACTAGTGGAGGGTTACTCGATTTAAGTGGTGGCTCTATGATTGACCCACTTGCCCTTGGTCAAACCTTCACCAAACCTGACGCTGAAGTTAATGTAGTAATACGCGACCACGGAGATGTAGTTGAAGGTGATTACATCGCTCAAATCACCAATTACATTGACCCTTACTGCGCGCCAGTGACCGCAAATGTCTGCCGCGACAAGCAAGTTGCATTTTTTGGTAGTGGCGAAACTGGAACCAGACACCCAATTAATTTGGCCGATGGTAGCGTACTAGAAAAATCAATGGTGACGCTCAACAGAAACGGTGATCAGTTAACCGTTATCGTTCACACCAAAATCGATTAATCAATTTAATTTGTTTATTGGTTAAAGCTGGCCTTTGTATAATCAGTCTTGTATATCCACCGCCTTAGGCGGTGGCTTAGCCGTTGCAATCAACTAAACTGCATATGAAAAGTCGTTCCTAACTTAACATCAGAAGTTACTGCCATTTGACCATTGTGATGCTCGGTAACCACAAAGTGTGAAAAGGATAAACGCTTGTCCGCATCATCTTCTGAATCGAGTGGCTGATTGCTAAAATAAGGTTCAAAAATAGATTGTTGCTCGTCGCTGGTCAAACCAATTCCATTGTGGGAAATTTTTAACCATAAAGAATCGTACCCTTCGAGAACTCTAATCCGTATCGTCGGAACAAAATCATCCCCATGTGCTTTTCCTAAAGCATAAAAACAATGACGTAGTAAGCTCAAAAAAACTTGTTGAATTTCTGAAACATGACAACTGACTTTTGGCAGATTTTGATCATATTCTTTTTCAATGGCGACATCAGTAAAGTTCATCCCTTGAGGCAGGGAGAGAACGCTTTTGGCTAGCTCGATCGAATGGTCCATTACCTCGGTCATTATCGTGGTTTGCTTATCTTGTTGTTGTGAGCTGGCAAAATCCAGCAAATTGTCGACGATGGCACTGGCTTGTTGACCTTTTACAATCGCATCAGCCAGGTTTGTATTGATCTCCGTTTGGGAGTGAGTGGTATTATCTGAAGTTGAGTCCTGCACCGAGACGTGAGACATTATGCTTTCTATATGTCTAATATCTTCTAGCATCCCTTGCAAAGGGACGTTCATATCGTGGGCCATAGAAGAAGCAAGTTCCCCCATTGAAGAAATCTTGTCTCTTTGGATCAACTGGTTCTCTGATTTTACCTGTTGCGATACATCATCAACCAGCAGCACCACGCCTGACTCTCCGCTGCCACGCAAAGGATAGATGGTAATATCAAAATGGAATAGCCCGCGTTGGCTTTGCCTGATGGTAGTCGGCGATCGTTGAGTGAGCGCTTCGTTAAATTGATCGCGGGTAATCGTGATCAACGGGTAAGCTTGCCATAAATCCTTTCCTAGCGCATCTTGAAGCGCTACGCCAGTATATTTTTCTGCCTGTTTATTCCATTGGGTAATCTCTCCCTCAGGATTGAGGCCGACTAGCATCGAGGGCATTGATGTCAGAATGCTATTAAGGTAATGCTCCGAGGTGTGTAGCCTGTCGGTCGTGGCCAGGTGCCGCTCAACTTCTTCCTTTAATAGCTGGTTGGACTCATTTAATGTGGCGGTGCGCTCCTTTACTCGAATTTCAAGGTCATTTTTGATGGCTTCTAGTTCGGTATTGGCTTGTTGTTTAGCTTGTCGACTAAAAAATAGCACCGTTGCTGAAATTGACAGCAATATGATCAAAATGCCACTGGACCAGTTGGCCAGATATTGCCAGTTAGTATGACCTTGATCATCTTTAAATAGTTGGACTAGAGCGTCAGCCAATCCAGCGAAATAAAAAGTAAATAAAGCGACAGCAGTGAATAACAGGTATTTTTTCATGGAAAATAATTAACAGCTCAATAAGTTGCTGTCATAGTACAACAACCACCATCAGGAATCATAAAATCTGGCACAAAAATTAAAATTTTGCTGGCGAACGAGCGAGTTTTACACTCATCAACGAACCACAATCACGACCCGGCGATTCTTACTGCGGCCCTTTTCATCGGTGTTACTGGCTTCTGGGGCTAACGGACCCATTCCTTGGCCATCCATTCGAGAGCGGTCGATCCCATACTGTGTAGCCAATTCCTCTAGAACAGCGTTAGCTCGTTTTTTAGACAATTCGATATTACTCTTAAGACTTCCCTGCATATCGGTATGGCCGACAATATAAATATTCATCTCTGGTTTCGAAGAGAGTAATTGGGCAACCTGCACTAAAGCAGTCTTCGATTTTGCTTGAATGCTGATTTTGCCGGTATCAAAATAAATACCATGAACTATGACATAGCCGTCCGCATTCAGGCTGCTACCTAATGCGTTGGCGTTGAGAGTCACCATGTCCTTGTCCATTTGTGTGATTTCGATAATGTGAATGTCGGTAAATTGCTCTCCAATTGCAATGGCAATCACTGCTGTGTGATTAGTGTTTTCGATTTTGGCTAACAAGTAGCGTCCCACCAGATTGGTAATTGAATGGATATCACTCAATTTTTGAAAGGTGGGGCCTGCATACCGTTTGGCGCATTCATACTTTTTTTGATTACATTGATAGAGTATTTTTGCGCCACCCTGTTCTAGCGTTATGCGATAGTTCTCGAAAATTTCAAAGATTGAGCGATCTTTGGGGTTAGAGTAAATGAGCTTGGTGACTTTACCCTTTAGCTCTAACCCTACCGGCTTTTCACCTGATTGGTCCATACCAGAAAAAGCGCTGTATTCATCAAATTTTTGTACATTCTTGTGGCGAATGGTTGAGCCTTCATAAGGTTTGAGTAATAAATGGTCTGTCAGGTTTTCTACTGCCTGTGTTACTGAGCTAAACATCATCATAGGTAGGACTAATACCGAAAGTAGTGTGATGAGTGTTTTATTCAATTTGATTCTCCTTTTTGCAATAGCTGGCATCATTTTCAGGTCTGATGCTATTTTCAAACCTAACACTGTTTTCAAGTGGTTTTCTGGCGCACAAGGATAACAACTAAATCCATCATAAAAACATAACGAATTGGCAATTTGTTATACTATGCGGTAAGTGGCTTGCTTTTAAGCGGTATTTATCGAGCGCGCTTTCGATTAGCCTGATTTCGACAGTCGTAGCGCCGCTCCAGAAGTTTTTTAGTTTAGCACTAAACCAATCATAGGCCCCATTGGTCTTTTAATCAATGGGCTTTGGCATAGATACAATCTCAATCAAACGGAGATAAAATGGATCAAAAAATAAAACTGGTGTGCGAGTGCGGCACGATCAATCAATTTGCAGTAGAAAAATTAGACGCCACTCCAAAATGTGGCATCTGCCATCAAAATTTGTTTTCCGGCAAACCGATAGCGGTTGATTCTCAGCGCTTGATCAAGCACATTGAAAACTCAGGCTTACCGGTACTGATCGATTTTTGGGCACCCTGGTGTGGCCCTTGCCAGTCGTTTGCGCCGATTTATGAAGAATTTGCCACCCGTGCAGGCAATCAACTGCGTTTGCTAAAAGTTGATACTGAAGCCAGTCAACAGGCGGGTATTGATTTTAATATTCGCTCGATCCCCACTTTGAGTTTATTTTTAAACGGTGAGGAAAAAGGCCGAATGTCCGGCGCGATGGCACTACCTCAGTTACAACAATGGGTGGTGCAGCAGTTAACCAATGACGACTAGTCAAATCGGCTTATTTCGGTTTATGCTATTTTAATAAATAGTTGGGAATTTTTTAACTTCAACAGCAAGGCGATCATATGAGCGATGAGCAATCTAATCGAGCAACCGCAGGTCAAACAAAATGGGCGGAAAAAGAAAAATGGGCGGAAAAAGAAAAGTCAGCCTGGTTAAAAGAGCAAAAAATTCAGCGTTCGTATCTTGATGATGTGATCGCAAGATTGCAATCGATTAACGATAAATTTGATCTTGAGCAATATGGCGTGCTGAGTTATGCGCCAGAAAAATACCCTTTATATATAGTTAAAACCCCGAACTGGGATAGCAATAAAAAGACGATTCTAATAACTGGTGGGGTACACGGTTATGAAACCAGCGGCGTTCATGGTGCGATACGTTTTTTAGAGGATAAAGCGCTTAACTATTCGCAAACATTTAATATTATGGTGGTGCCCTGTGTGAGTCCCTGGGGCTATGAAACCATTAACCGTTGGAATCCGAATACGGTTGATCCGAACCGGTCGTTTGTTGAAAATAGTCCAGCAGAGGAATCAGCGGCAGTCATGAAAATTGTTGCATTAATTATGGCGGCGAGCGATTCTGAGCTTTTAGCCCACATCGATTTACATGAAACCACCGATACCGATAACAGCGTCTTTCGGCCTGCATTAGCTGCCAGAGATGGAGTGTCGCAAGATAACTGGAATGTTCCCGATGGGTTTTATCTGGTGGGCGATACCTACAAGCCGGTAGATGGATTTCAGACGGCAATAATTGAATCAGTAAAAAAAATCACTCATATTGCACCACCTGACGAAAATGGATTGATTATTGGCGAGCCGGTTACTCAGCAAGGTGTGATCAACTACGACACCATAGGACTTGGGCTTTGTTGTGGTTTTTCCAATAGCCAATATGCAACCACCACCGAAGTGTATCCCGATAGCCCACAAGCAACCGATGAAGATTGTATTAAGGCGCAAGTCGCTGCGATTGTCGGCGGACTGGATTACCTCATTGAGCATTCTTTAGTTTAGCGAGTCAAATTCTGCCAGGAGTTGTTTATGGATCAATCATTGCAAACTATTCCGCTGCTTAATTTAGCTTTTGCTTTTATTCCGGTGCTGATCGTCATCGGCATCATTTGGAAGTGGCAATTTGGCTACAAAAATTCACTTTATGCGGTGGGCCGTATGCTGGCACAGTTGCTGCTGATTGGTTATGTATTGGCGTATATTTTTGAAACTGATAGCTCAATTGTGGTGGTTGGGGTATTGTCGATTATGTTGTTTTCTTCCAGCTGGATTGCGCTTCGCACCATCAATTTGCCAAGAAGTGTCTTGTACGGTAAATCTTTTTTTTCAATATCAATAAGCGGTGGATTTGTTTTAGTCTTAATTTCTCAAGGCGTGCTGGATCTTAAGCCCTGGTATCTGGCCAGTTATTTGATCCCGTTAGCCGGGATGATTTTCGCCAACGCAATGAATTGGAGCGGCTGGAATGGCATCGGCTTTATTTTTGGTTTTGGTCAAGCCGCATTTTAAAATTAAATCGATAAAACAGCCGGTATAACAAAATAACCGCGAATATCCATCAAGTGTTTATAGGATGTTCTATTATTAACCAATAATGTCACCAAATAACCCAATAAAATGCCAAAACAGGAGTAACACTCATGTCAGCTCATCAGGATTTACAAGATACCATTCACACTATGGTAGATAACCGCCGAGGCATATTAGCGGCCGATGAAAGTAATCCGACCATCGCCAATCGGTTTGCTAGCATCGATGTTGAGTCAAACGAGGAAAATCGGCGGGCCTATCGCTCATTATTGTTGTCCACTGAGTCATTAAGCGACTATATTAGCGGCGTGATTTTATTTGAAGAAACCCTTACCCAATCGGATCAGCATGGCGTGCTTCTTCCACAGCTGGCCTCCAACAACTCAATCGTACCAGGCATTAAAGTCGATAAAGGCAAGGGGCCTCTGGCGGGCTCGCCGGGCGATATGATTACTTTTGGACTAGACGGTTTAGATAAAAGGCTACAAGGTTACAAAGAGCAGGGCGCTAGGTTCGCTAAATGGCGAGAAGTTTACCCGATCACCAATAGCAACCCCCGCCAACTCGGACTCACCGCTAACGCCGAAACCCTGGCGCGTTATGCCGCTGTTTGCCAGCAGCAAGGTATTGTGCCGATTGTTGAGCCTGAAGTGTTGATGGATGGCGACCACAGTATGACAAGATGTGCCGAAGTGATTGAGCAGGTCTTACAGGAAGTTTTTTATGCGCTTTATCGTCATAAGGTTTGCCTGGAACTAATGATCTTAAAACCCAGTATGGTCACTCCCGGTAAATCATCAGGTAAGGCCACTCCAGAGCAGGTCGCAGAAAATACGCTGAAAGTTTTTAAGCGGTGCATTCCCGCAGCAGTGCCGAGTATTAATTTTTTATCCGGCGGCCAATCGCCGCAGGAGGCGACTGAAAACCTCAACGCGATTAATCAAATGGCCAATAATTCCCCGTGGCAACTGAGCATTTCCTATGGCAGGGCATTGCAACAACCAGTGCTGGCCGCTTGGTTGGGAAAAGCGGAAAATGAATTGTCGGCACAACAGGCATTATTAAAGCGAGCTAAATTAAACAGTCTGTCTCGCCAAGGAAAATATCGGTCAGAGATGGAAAACTGATGTTGTTAACCGAAATCGACCAGCTGTTCAATCTTTGACCCATTTTGTAATAGTCTGCTATAAATTCCAGTCTCAATTTCTGCACTAAAGAAAAACTAAACCTTGGGCATAACGATAACTCCTTCCATCTGTATGATTTTTAAACAATAGTATAGGGTTAGGGGTTGTCTGTTTTTTGAATGATTTTTGTATTGTTTATTAATTTGGGGGCTTTAGTGGTAAAATATATCTCTTGATAGAACCGCGAATGAGCCATGTTCGTCTTGTTTCGTCGGTTTGAAACTTTGGTTGATTAGAGAAATTATTATGTCAAATGATCGCAACTCGTTAAATAACGAAGAGCGCCGCGTTATTATCGATAAAGGCACCGAACATCCTTTTACCGGTCAATATACAGATTTTATCGAAGGGGGAGTGTACCTTTGTAAACAATGTAATGCGCCTTTGTATACGTCGCAACATAAGTTCCAGTCCAGTTGCGGTTGGCCCAGTTTTGATGATGAGATTGATGGTGCGGTAAAACGTGAAATGGATAGTGATGGACAGCGCACGGAAATCTTATGCGCTCATTGTGACGGACATCTGGGACATGTTTTTGAAGGTGAAATGCTGACAGATAAAAACCTTCGGCATTGTGTTAATTCTGTTTCTTTAAAATTTATGAGTAGTGATGAATTAAAAAAAGAAGATCAAACAATCCAGTCAGCTTATTTTGCTGGTGGATGTTTTTGGGGGGTCGAACATTTGATGAACCAGCAAGATGGCGTCGTTAGCGTTGCATCGGGTTATATGGGGGGAGAAACTGAAAATCCGAGCTATGAGCAAGTGTGTAGCAAAACCACTGGCCATCTGGAAGTGGTTGAAGTCAGTTATTATCCAGAGCAGGTCAGTTTTGAAACCTTAACCAAACTTTTTTTTGAAATTCATGACCCAACTCAATCCGACGGCCAAGGCCCGGATATTGGCAGTCAATATCTCTCCGCGATTTTTTATCAAACCGATGAAGAAAAGCAGGTCAGTGAAAAATTGATTGAGATCCTTGAAGGCAATGGGTTAAAAATTGCCACTCAATTATTGCCGCTAAGCACCTTCTGGAAGGCCGAAGATTATCATCAGGACTATTACCAAAAGAATGGTCAACAACCTTACTGCCATCAATATGAAAGGCGCTTTTAATGACTATTTTCGCAGAACTCGGGCTTAACCCGATTATTCAGGCAAATGTTAAGCGGTTAGGCTACCAAACGCCTACCGATATTCAGCAAAAATCTATCGGAGCGGTTTTATCCGGTACTGATACTTATGCGATTGCTCCAACCGGAACCGGAAAAACTGCCGCTTATTTGCTGCCGTTGTTGCAAGAGCTGAGTCAATCAGATCATAGCGCCGATCAGATCAGACCGATCCGCGCACTGGTGTTAGTTCCGACAAGGGATCTGGCGCAACAATTAGAAGAGACGATTGCAGATTATGGCAAGGATTTAAAATTACGCACCATTACGCTTTTTGGCGGCATCCGGATCGAATCGCAAGTGAAACGATTTAAGCGCGGCGCTGATATCATCGTTTCCACGCCAAGACGTCTTATGGATTTGTTAAAAGCCAAAGCTTTTTCCCTCGATCAAATGCAGCACTTTGTAATGGATGAAGCTGACCGTTTAGTCAGCATGGGCATTATGCCGGAATTGAGTAAAATTATGGCGGCCATGCCATCCAAAAAACAAATGATACTGTTTTCTGCAACTGACTCAAAAGCGCTGATTAAATTTAGTCAGGAGCATCAAACCAATAAGAAAGTGATCAAAGCGGCAAATCATCAGCCTGCGTTAGAAATGATCTTTCATACCATGTATCGTTGTTCACGCAAGGACAAAACAGCAACCTTATTTAATTTATTGGAGACCTTTAATGGGGAGCGTGTTTTGCTCTTTACTCGCACAAAAAATGATGTTGACTTACTCACCGAGCGACTCAATCAACGAGGTTTTTCAAGCCAGGGAATTCACAATGAAATCCCGCAGAAAAAAAGGCTGGAGCGATTAAATGGATTTAAAAATAAGCAGTTTAATGTTTTGGTGGCGACGGATATTGCTTCTCGCGGTATTGATATCGACGATCTTTATTATGTGATCAATTATGACTTACCGGTTAACTGTAATGATTACATTCATCGAGTAGGGCGAACGGCTCGGGTGAGTGCGTCGAAAATGGTTAAATTAAAACAACCTAAATCACAACAAATTGAGTCAAAAAAAACAGAATCCAAACAATCCAAGTCAAAATGTTCGAAATCAAAGTCGTCTTCAGCGCTTTTTTCTGGCAAAAAAATAAAAGGCAGTCAGGTTTTGGGACATGCCTTTTCGTTAGTGAGTCCTGAGCAGGAACGATTAGTTGAAAAAATTATTAAAGCCGTTGGAAAAGATATAAAGTTAGAAAGAAATCCATTCAATACTCGGCAAAAGAAGTGAAAGACTGCAATCTTTGTGGAAAATGTTGCCTTAAATATGGCGATGGCGGTTTAACCGCCACCAGAGATGAAATAGAAACTTGGCAAGAGTTTCATCCAGACATTTACCGTTATGTTTTTGATGGTCGAATCTGGATGGACCCCGATACCGGGGCGCAACTGTTAAGGTGCCCCTGGCTCAAAAAAGAACCCGGTCAAGAAAAATACACTTGCAGTATTTATTTTGAGCGTCCCGCCGATTGCAGACATTATCCCGTTACCATCGAGCAGATGGTCAATGATCAATGTGAAATGATTGAAGTGAAAGATTTAGACAGGCCTAAACAGGCGCAAAGAAAGTTGGATCGACTGATGGCAGGTAGCCGACCGCCAATGGTCAGCTAAAATAAACTTTTGAAGTTGTTCTCAGCTCAATTACTTTGAAGTTGTTCTCAGCTCAATTACATCACTGTAATGGAGCAGACTATGTCATTTTTCGAGACATTGGTATCCACGCTATATGGTACCTGCCATCCCAACTGACAAAACCCTACTAGATGAATTCTTGTGGCATATCAGGTAACTGTAGAGCCGCCAAAATCAAAACTAATAGCCATGAAAAAATGCATGCATACCATGTTTGTGTCGCCATTGCTCCTCATATAATAATCCTGGGTTGCATGTGTGTGCATGTGTGTGCATGTATATATGCAATGCCAAGGTATATCTGAAAAAAATCAAATAAATCTCAATTTAGTATTAGGCTAATCAGCTAAAATCGTGGAAAAAACGCTAACCCAGGTGTGGCCGCCTGTTACTACAGATAAAAATAGCACTTCCTACGCCATAGCCAGGCACACCGTAAGCTAGTATTTTTAACCGATTGTGAGCTTACGACAGCTTAGCTCAACTTCGACACTACAATCTGTTTTACTAGTTGCGAACTCACCGGAGAACGTAACATGTCAAATCAAGATAAACTGCAAACCGC